>CANQKP010000034.1 GCA_947624495.1 uncultured Monoglobus sp.
TTCGGTATCTTTCTTTCTGCATAAATCTTTTTTATATTTTTTTCATTTTCCTATTGACTTTTTATTTGCAGGCTTATGTAAAATTATATACCGAAAAATCCTGTTCGTAAAAAACCATACGTTTTAATTCGGACTTTGATATACTTATAATCGGAGGTGGAACATATGGATGTTTTAAAGCGGTTCAATGAGGTTGTGAGCTTTGTTGAAGGAAATCTTGACAATGAAATCGACCCGAAAGAGATTTCTCGGATATCCTGCACAAATTATAACAGCTTTTGCCGGTTTTTCAGCTACATAACAGGAATGACTTTCGCGGAGTATGTGCGCCGCAGACGGCTTACAAAAGCAGCGTATGATTTAAGAGCGGGCAAAGAGCGGATTATCGACATTGCCGTAAAGTATGGTTATTCCGGCGCCGACGTTTTTTCAAAGGCGTTTGCGAAGCAGCACGGAATTACACCCACGGCGGCGCGTGATCTTAAATCGCATTTGAAAATATATCCTCCGGTTTCTTTTCACGTTATTTTCAAAGGAGGTGAAAAAATGGATTTCAGAATAGTGGAAACAGAAAAGATAGAGGTGTATGGCGTATCGCGGAAATTTGAGGGGACAATTGAAGAGCGGTATGAGCTTGAGCATATTATGTGGGCAGAATATAACGACAATGTTCCCGCGCGGATTTGTGAGGGCTATGACGGTGAGTGGTATGGCATATGGCAAAACGGGAAATATATGATAGCCAGAAAAAAATTCGATACGACAGGAGATAATCTTGAAAAATATGTAATTCCTGCGGGTACATACGCGGCGTTCACTTCCGAAAAAGGAGGTTATGCGGGTGACGAACTGCCAAAAATGCACGAGCTGATTTTTAACTCATGGCTGCCAAATTCCGAGTATGTTCAGTCAAACGACCTCGAAATCGAGGTTTATCATTTGCGAACCGGCAAAGCGGAACGGAAAAGAGAACGTTATTACGAAATCTTAATACCGGTAAGAGCGCGGTAAATCAAATTACAAACGGACTGCGGCAAAACTGTTTTGCCGCAGCCCTGTCCCATGCGTCAGTCATTGTCACTCACCGGCACGGCGGAAATTATACAATTAAATAGGATACCACAAAATATTTATATTTTGGAAGGAAGGTATACTATGGCGTTATGGTATAATTCTAAAAAACAAGAGTACGCTTCCGACGGCAAAAACGGATGGTTTAAGAAGTACTGTGACAAGTTGGTTTCGGAGCTGCGCAAGATTTGCGAGGCGCACTTTGCGGGACTTTCAAACAGACATAAATCAGCCGATGTGGATTATGACGCCGCCGGCGGGGCAACAGTAAAGGACAAGCTCGACGCGCTTGACGGCAAGGACGGGGAACTTGCACAAAAACTTGAGTCGGAAAAAGAAGAGCGCAGGACAGCCGACGTTGGCTTGGGAACCCGAATTGATATTGAGACAAACAATCGCAAAACCGCGGATGAGGCGCTCGGCAAAAGGATTGACGGTGAAATATCAGATCGGAAAAACGCCGATACTGTTATTGATCAAAAAATAACTAAGGAAATTCAAGATCGGTCGAGTATGGGTGTAACTTTGCAGAGCATGATAGGTGATGAAACAAGCGCGCGGCAGACTGCCGACGCAGGTCTCGAACAAAAAATAAATACCGAAGCAAGCACAAGAGGTCAGGCTGACACGGCGCTCGGCAAGAGGATAGATGATGAGATAAGCGCGCGGCAGTCTGCCGACAGTGATCTTAACAAAAATATAACCGCATCATATACTGCGCTGCAAAACAATCTTAATTCCGAAGCAAGCGCACGGCAGGAAGCCGACGATAAGCTTAAAGCCGCACTTGATGCTCACACTATTGGAATGGATAACAAGCACAATGCTGAAAGCATTGACTATGACGATCCAAGCGGAGACGGCATAAACGTAGGGGTTGCTCTTGACACGCTTTACGGAAAAGTGGAAAACAAAGCAAATCAAGGCTGGATAACGCAGGACGGCGATGTATGGAAGAGTATAGACGGTGTGACAGAAAACGGAATATACAGTATTGATTATTATAGCGGTCACTGGACGGATATTCCGTTGCCGAACATTACAAATAATAACCAAAGTAAACAAAACTATGAACCGAGCGGGCTGTTTGTGTTTAGGAAAGCCGTGAGCGGCAACGCAGAGCAGGTTTTTCAAGTCATATTTGGTATAGAGGACGAAGGTCACGGCTGTCTTATATACAGAAAGAAAGATAACGCCGAAGCCGGTTCGTGGAGTCAATGGCAGTATGCTGACAATGATGTGCGTGCGGTGCTGCTTGAGAAAGCTGACTTCAAGAACAGCTCGAACGGGTTTAACGCGGGCGATCAGTCCGCCTCGACCGACGGCGGAGCGGCAGCCGGACGTTTGGCTAAGACAGCATCGGGCGGAGCGCTCGGAAGCCAGACTGAGAGTGAAAGCGGTTTTGCGGGCGGCTATCATGCAAAGGCTACCGGAGGCGGAGCTATAGGACACAGTGCGGAAACTTCAAACGGCGGGGCTGTAGGACACAACTCATATGCGCAGTACGGCGGCGCGGTCGGACGCGGTGCCAAGGGCGGAGACGGATTATCTGCCGGTAAGGACGCCGCAGTCAAAAACATCGGCACAAGCGATGCTCCCAAGTATATAGACGCCATCCAGCTCGGCACAGGTACCAATAATAATCCAAAGACACTTCAGGTGTATGATTATCAGGTAACGGAACAAGGCGGGGACGGTACTCTGCATCTTAAGGATGTCGGAAATCTTAAGGATTTAAAGACATATGATAAAAGCAGTATAGTTGCCGCGGTTAATGAATCAAGAGCAATTATTAGCAATGTTGTAATTACAGACGGAAATGAGTTAGATAACTTGACGGTTACAAAGGTTTATACCGGAACTTTCAACATAACTGCCGGTGAACCGATACCGGGTATAGGTCGGCGTGATAGCACGGATTTTATATTAAAATCTTATGGGTTGACGAATTTCGATCTTGAAGATTACGTATATCAAGAATTATATTTTGTTGATGACGGAAGAAGCTATAGAATTGAACACTATAAAAGATTTTATAATTATCTCACTGAAACATGGAGTGATTGGGAGAAAGTTAATGACACGTCAGGTGCAATGGCTACCCTTAAAAGACAAATATCATCGGGCAGTTCGGCGGAAGCTCCATTAAACGATTTTGTCGATCCTGCTTCCGGAGATTGGGCGGTAACGTTTAAAATCCCCGACATAACAATTACCGATGATATTTTTGGCATTATATCGCTGCCCGAACAGAGTGAACTTATGTTTGACGGTTACGTGAGCGGATCATTCGAAAGAAAGTATTTTTATGCCAAATACAACATCCACAACGAGCCGGGAAACAAAATAAGCCTCAGCTTTGACAGTGTGGAACAGGTCGAAAAGACAAGCGGAGCGCCGCTGAGCTATATTGAGATCACAGACGGGAACACGGTCGACAGTGTATATATCTATCTTGGATATGCGACATTCGTTTCTGATATGCTGCCGGACGGAGGCGGCAAAAGCTACAGCGGAAGTTTCTGGTGGAACGAGGAAACGGCGATCCCGTTGTTGTACCGCTGTATATAAAAAGACGGCGTGAATATTTCGCGCACTTGTTCAAAAGAAAAAATAATGGGCTGCCCCGCTTTTTGCGGGGCAGCCTCAGTGTGCAGAAAAACTTTGTTTTTCTGAATTTATTTGCCCACCCGGTTGCGCGAGCCGCCTTCGCCCCTCGCGCTGTCTCACCGCCTTTCGGCGGCTCAAGTTAGGGGCAAGCCCCTAAAACCCCCTGAAAATACGCAGTTTGTGCGAGCTAAAAATAGCATCTTTGCCGTCCGGGCGTGGCATGACGGAACCGGGTCCGGCGATTATTTCAGAGCTATTTTTAGCTCGCAGCTTTGCTATATTGAAAACACTTTTTTTCTTTGTCTATCCGATAATAAAATGCTTGATTTTTGACAATATCCGTCTTATGGGGCGGTAGGCGCTGATGCCGATACAATACATCCGGTATTTTAAGCCGTGAAGATGATATATTCTGCCGTTGCTTTTTATAACGCTGTCAGTTACCGCCAAAATATTACCGTCTGTTATTCCTTTTTCAAGTACAGTTTGGTTGTCTCCGCACATGATATATCCGCTGCGGTCAAGCCGGACTATTCTGTGCAGCACAAAACTGCCGTCGCTGCGGCGGTAGAGCGGAATGTCATATTTCCTGAGCCTTCCTTCCGGCGGTTTTTTCAGCACAACAGTATCGCATCCGCTGCCTATAAGCGGCAGCATACTGGTGCCGTTGGTGATCATCCGGAACTTTCTTCCATGCTTAAACTCGTCCAGCATTATCGGAAGCAGCTCGTTCATGGATAATTTCTTTGTTTCGGTGTTTTTCATTTTCTCCTGTCTAATCGTAGAACTTCTTGTCAAAAAAGTCCTTCTTAAATCCCAGCATCTTGTTGTTCTCTATTACCTCGTTCATGATATCGCTTAAGCCTTCGTCTTCGGAGTGAAATGCGACACGCGCCATTGATTTTACGTCTCCGGTCCGTTTGGTTAGTATTTCAAGCCAGCGGACCACCGTATAATACGGATAGAGAAACGGACGGTTTTTAAGTCCCGGATATTTTACCGCAAGAGTGGCGGGCTTCATAAACATTACGCTTGCCAGCACCTTAATGCGTTTCATTATCGGATTTTTCTCATCCTCCGCCAAACGATAAAACCTCAGCATAGTATAATTTTCAATCGAGCCGTAGGCGCCGTTTAGCAGCAGCAGCCGCTGGGTCTGCGCGGTTTCAGGAGTATGCTCCGCGCCCTCGAACCAGACGTCGCCGAGCCTTGAGATAACGCTGTCAAATTTTGAAAACCCCAGCCGCTCAATTCTGTCATTGATATAGCCGTAGTCCGTGTCCGGACTGTTTTTGAGCAGTCTGCGTATGAGGTAGAGGTCAACCACCGGTTTTAAGCCGCCGCCGGCGGTGCCATAATGCATTGCGAAATGAGTCAGTGTATGGACGTACAAGTCCTCCGGCGTCATGCGTCGTTTAAATCCGGTATCGTCAGCGGGTACAGCCTTGTCCCACGCATCGTCGAATATTTTGTATATATCGCCGTGATACACCGATATGAGCCGGGTATGTATCTCAAGATTAATGAACGGGTCGAGATTAAACACTACTTCGTGCGTGCTGGTGTGGTCATAGACATATCCGTTTTCCTCAAGCACCCTGCGCACGGCGTCAAGCTGTTCGGGCTTTACAAGCACATCTATATCGTTCATTTCGCGCATATACGGCTTGGGATAGAGGCTTTTTATCACAAATCCCTTGATCGGCATAGAGTAAAGTCCATGCTCCGCCAGGCTGTCAAAGAGATTGTTTAAGTATATGTTGCGGAACTTTTCTTTTGTTTTAAGCAGCTTTGCCTCACCGGTGAGCTTATCCTTAAGCTCTTGCGGAATGCCGTCAAACATATCAGTCATATCCGCCATAAGGCAGACGTAGCCCTGATTTTGTGCAAGGCGCAAAAACCTGTCCCAGTCTATATCCGCCGGAGGCTTCCGGGCAGGCTCGCTCTTTACCGCTCTGATTAAAGCGTCAATAAAATATGCTGATGTGCTGTCCATAAAACTCCTCCGTCAGCTCTCTATCACTCCCGCGCCCTTAAGCGTCTTAACAAAGTTCAATGCGTCCGCCTCGGCGGAGGCTCTGTCAATGTCGTATTCATCGGTCAGCGCGTTTGTGAGATCCTCGATCTCCGCGCCTGAGGACAGCAGCTTCCATAAAATTATACCGCTCTCGTTCAGCTCGATAACCGAACTGTGTCCTTTAGTGACGCCGCTTTCTATAACGACGGCTTCGCCGCCGAACTCGCGCAGAATGTACCCGTCCTTAATTTTCATGTTGTATCCTCCGTAATAATTCAGTTTAATATTGTTATTGAAAAAACACAGAATATGTGTTATAATTAGCGTTAGTCAGAAAAGGAGGCGAGACGATATGCCAAAGAGCGGGACCCTGAAATGGATTTTTAGTCAAATACGCGGACAGCTTTATATCATGTTTATACTCATCGTGCTTAATTCCGCCGAGGCAGCCCTCGGTATATACTTCGCGTTCCTTTCAAAAAATGTGATCGACGCTGCGACCTCAAGAAATATGCATGAACTTCTCGCGCGGTCGGTGATCGCGATTACGGTAATATTAGCCGAGATCCTTTTGTCATATCTTTCGGCATATATTGATGAGCGTTCCACCGCCGCTCTTGACAAAAAGCTCAAACAGCGGCTGTTCGGGCTTATAATGCGGAAGGATTACCGCTCTGTCACCGGCTACCACAGCGGCGATATCATGACCCGCCTTACCGATGATATATCGGTGATCTCCGGCAGCACGCTCTCGCTGCTCCCGACCCTGTTCGGCTTCGCTGTCACACTTATCCTCGCCCTTGCCGGACTGCTTAAGCTTGACATGAGGTTCGGGCTTATATTCCTTGTGGGCGGGACACTGTTCCTGATAGTTGTCCGAATTTTCAGCAGGTACCTCAAGGGGCTGCATAAACGCGTCCAAAGCGCCGTCTCAAAAGGCAACTCGTTCTTTCAGGAGACTATCGCCAATCTGCTCATGATAAAGGTGTTCGGGATTGAGCCTGAAATTACCGATATGAGCGACAAGCTCCAAGGAAGCGTCCGCAAGGCAAAGATACGGCGCAGCAACGTTCATATAGTATCATATATGGGAGCAAGCCTTGTGTTCAGTATAGGAAGTCTGTACGCTCTCATCTGGAGCGCGTACAAGCTGGCGAGCGGAGCGATAACCTTCGGAACGCTCACCGCAATACTTCAGCTTGTCAATCGTGTCCAGTCCCCGGTCGCCTCAATGACCGGAGTTATCCCGCAGGTGTTTGCAATTCTGGCTTCCGCCGAGCGCGTGATGGAGCTTGAAGCCCTGCCGGACGAGGAAACGGACATTCAGCCGGTCGATCGGACGGAAGGATATCGTGAGTTTTCCGAAATACGTTTCTCAAATGTGAGCTTTGCGTATGACGATAAACTGCCGGTTATAACCAACGCTGATTTTGTTATCCGAAAGGGAAGCTTTGCTGTTATCGGAGGTCATTCCGGTATCGGCAAAAGCACTCTGATGAAGCTGCTGCTCGGAGTATATGCGCCCGACAGCGGGAGCATTTCGATTGTATTCGGAGACAAAATCCTGCCTGCGGGCAAACACACAAGACCTATGTTCGCATATGTCCCTCAGGGCAACATGATCCTTTCGGGAACTATTCGCAGCGCGCTTAAAATGGTCAGCCCCGAAGCGTCGGACGATGAGATAATGCGCGCCGCAGAGATAAGCTGTGCCTCCGAGTTCATAAACAGACTCCCGAACGGGCTTGACACCGAGATCGGCGAAAAGGGAACGGGACTGTCTGAGGGACAGGTCCAGCGGCTTGCGATAACGCGCGCCGTGCTTTCGGGCGCCGGAATTTTGTTGCTTGACGAGGCAACATCCGCCCTTGACGCGGATACCGAACAGCAGCTGCTTGAAAATCTCAGGAGTCTTAATGACAAGACCTGCATAATCATTTCTCATAAGCCTTCCGCATTTAAAATGTGTGATACCGTTATAACGCTGCGCGGAGGCAATGTCAAGACGAAAAATATCGGCGCCTAATTACTGCTTTCGGAAATTGCTGCCCGATATGCGGTTTTTGCGGCGTCCGCGCTCATATTACAGCATAAGTCCCATACGCGGACCTTGTCGATAAATCGAAAAATATATTCTGTTGTTTTTTCAAACGCGGCTGTGCAGGAAGGTCTGTAGACCGCCGTCAGCAGCTTAATTAAAGCTTTTCTCGGATCAAGCGGCTTCACGCTGTTTTCCTCGGCGCGGCTTAAGGCGTAAAAATCAGTCAGCTTGATGCGCATATTTGCGTTCAGGTTTTCCTTGCCGCACCAGGGCGTTCCGTAGGCGTAACATTCGCCGCCCATGAACCTTATCAGAGGCTTGTCCCCGTTGACTATCGTACACCTGTCGCCGAACAGCTGTTTCCAGTACATGGCGTGTGTGGTTTTGCCGGTGCCGCTGGGCGCGGTAAAGACGTAGCCTTTACCGTCCAGCGCAAGCACGACTCCGTGCATCAGAAATCCGTCGTAATCTATAATTTTTTCCGAGATCACGCGGTATATCGCCAAGCTTTCGAGATAATCGTCCGCAAATCCCTCGCCTCCGTCTTCGGCTTTGATTTGCCCGCTGCTGACGCTGACAGAAAAGTCCGGCTCGCCGTCCGCCGTTATGTAATCACGGCAGATCTCTTCGGTAAAAGGAAAGACGGACTCAATGCCGATCACAAGATCGGCGATTTTTATTTTGAACATATTTTAGGTTATTGTGTGATCGTAACGGTCGAGGTCGCCTCGTCCCACGCAACGGAAGCGTCGAGCGCTTCGGACACGGCGCGGAGGGGGATCAGGGTCCTGTCTCCGCCGTCTACGGGCAGCAGAAACGGAACAACGTCCAGATCATAAACCGAATTGGTGTTGTTTGAAACGTCCGCTATAGCCATAGTGTTTTTGCCAATCTTCATCGTTATCATCTTTGCGTTGCGTCCGTCACGGCTTGCGATGATCAGCTGGCTCTCGTCCAGCCACTCAACCTTTGCACCCAGCTCCTCAAAGATAGCGCGCATGGGAACGACTGTGCGGTCGTGGATGATCAGAGGCTCAGCGTCAAATACCATTGTCTTGCCGTTTACAATAACCGTCGCCGTCTCGGCTGTGCCGCTCTCAAGCGCGGCGAGAGCCTCTGTTGTCAAGGCGTTCGCAGCCGCTGCATATTCCTCGTCGGCAGCCGTATCCGCAAAAACCGTCGCAGCCGACATAAGCATAACAGCCGATAACATAATTGCAACTATTTTTTTCATGTTTATACCTCCAAAAAGTTATTTATATTTATTATATATCAAGATAAAAATAATTGCAACAAAAACATACGGATTTCTTTAAATTACAATTTTGGTAACAAGTTTTACCATACAGATACAATAGTTTTACAAATTATTTAAAATTATTTTAATAAAAACCTTGATTTTTTCAAAGAAGTAGTATAAAATTAGAATATGTGTAACAATTCTGTAATTTTTGAGGTCGAAAATTACAGGTCACAGTATTTGGTAATTGTTAAATTTGATTTATTATCCTGAAACAGGGTTAGATACAGATAGAAAACTGGGGGTGCTTAACCGTTATGGGAAAAAAGGTTATGATTGTCGATGATGAAAAAAGCATTGTTGAAATTCTGACTCTTAACTTAAGAAACGAAGGATACACGGTCTGCGAGGCATATGACGGCGAGGAGGCGGTCAAGAAGGCTGAGATCGAAAAGCCGGATCTTATCTTGCTCGATGTTATGCTCCCGAACCTTGACGGTTTTTCGGTATGCAGAAAAATACGCGAAAAATCCTCGGTTCCGATACTTATGATAACCGCCCGCGAGGAGGAGGTCGACAAGGTGCTGGGTCTTGAACTGGGCGCCGATGACTACATAACAAAGCCGTTCAGCGTGCGTGAACTTTTGGCGAGAGTAAAGGCGAATATGCGCAGGATCGACATTGTTCCGCCTCAGAACGAGGTGGAAAATGACATTGTTGAGATCGGGGATTTTACCCTTGACTGCAACAGATATGAACTCTATAAGAACGGAAAGCTTATTGACCTTACCGTCCGCGAATTTGAACTGATAAAATTCCTGTCCGCTCAGCCCAACAAGATATACTCGCGCAAGAGTCTGCTTGAATATGTGTGGGATTATGAGTATTATGGTGATGTCAGGACCGTTGACGTCACGGTTCGCCGTGTGCGTGAAAAAATCGAGGAGGATCCTTCAAATCCGAAGCATATTATGACCAAAAGAGGCGTGGGATATTACTTTGCGGTATAATTCCGCATCGTGAGTTTAAGCTACAGATACACAGCCGGACTGTCGCTCGGAGCGTTTAAGTCCGGTTGTTTTTGTGGTATTTCGCAAACAATATGCATTGTTCGGCGCACCGAGTCTCAAAACAGTAAAAAAACTTGACTTTGACGCGGATTTATGGTACTTTTATTAAGACTGATAAATTATATTTTGGGTTAAATTTCGTATTTGGGAGGTAAAAAGGGTGCTTAACGTAAATGAGGACTATTTAAAGCGCAAGGTCGGGAACCGTCTGTATTTTGATTTCAGGTGCTTCCGGCGAATGCTTATAGTCTGGCTGGTATGTGCCGTTTTCGCATTTTTTCCGCTTGTTTTGCGTCCTATGTTTACAAAAGCTGCTGCCGTGATGGACATAGGTTACTGGAAAATGGTGTTTAGCGATAACGACGTTTTGTATCTGACCGCGGTTATGTCCGTGATCGCGGTGGGTATGACTGTTCTTATGGGCAGGCGCAGCTCCGCGATTATATACATTCTTGCAGTATTTGAAGTTATCGCCGTGTTTTTGGCGACGATGGGATATCTCATGCTTGAAGGCGATCCTATTGTCTTCGGGCAGAATGTGTATAACATAAATATCCGTTTTCTGATCGCCGCGGTCTTGCTGACGCTGGTGATGTTTGTGTCCGTCAACTTCAGAACGAAAGAGAGAGTGAAGAAAAGATGAATACAGCTTTCACATTTTTCTGGATCGCGGGAATAATCGCGGGCGCCTGCATTTTACTCCATATTCTTTACTCGGCGTATAAGATCACCGAGGCAAGAACATCCGAGAGAGCTTTAGACGCCGATTTTCCGATTTCCACAAAATATTTTACAAAAAAAACGATGCAGAAGCACAAGGATCTGTACTTGGACGCGGCTTCAAGCACACGGATAGCGATCGGCGGTTTTTATGACGACGATGAGATCGGAGCGCTGAGGAGACAGGGCTCGCCGCAAAAATTACCGAAGGGAAGGCATAACAAATGAGCAAAGATAATAATTCCGAAAAGGATCAATCAACGAAGGTTATTCCGGCTGCGGACGGAAGCGAAGCTTCGGTCAAGCACAGAAAGGCTCCCGACTCGGCTGTCGGTAAAAAAACATCACCTAACAGCGCCATGTACAGCAGCATAAGTTCCTACAGAAAAGAGGATATGACTGCCGACGAGTATTGGGAGCGCATATTCTATGTGCATCTTAAAACAAAGGAGCTTTATATATTGGCGGAAGAATACGGTCCTGAGCTTAAAACATTTTTCCTTCCGATAAACAGCTTAAAGAATGCTTACGAAAATATTATTCATGTGTGCGCCAACGACTTTATGGCAAGGAGCGGCAACGGAAACTCCAACGACAAATACATGATGGATAATCTCAGATCGGCGCTTGCCAACGAGTGTAAAGCGTTTTTTGACACGGCGGATTTTTTGTCCATACTGCTGCGCAAGAAGATAGTTGACCGTCTCAGCGGCTTTACATATCCGCAGATAGCCTCTGTGTGGGATGAGTATAACGATGTGCGGATAAAGATTATAAAGATCAGTCAGGAGATCGCCGACATCAGGAACAGAAAGTCGGACACAAATGATTATTATATCGATGAGGATGTGGAATTTTACTATAACGAGACCAAAAGCCTGCTTGATAACTATATATATGTTGAGGAGAAGGTATACCCTAAATTGGAGACACGCTTCAGCGATATTTAATTATTAGAGGAATATAATGGAAACTGTGCGCAAAAGGGTCAACGACTTTTCGACCGGAAACATTTTTAAGCATATTTTAAAACTGGCTGTGCCAATGACTGTGGCACAGCTTATCACTATGCTCTATAATGTGGTCGACCGTGTGTATATCGGACGTATAAGCGGACCTGACGCTGTCGGCGCTCTGACCGGCGTGGGCATTTGTCTGCCCATAGTCACGATTGTAATGGCGTTTGCCAATCTGATCGGAGCCGGCGCCGCGCCGCTGATAGCCATAGAGCGCGGCAGAGGCGATGACGAAGAAGCGGAAACACTTCTTGGCACGGCGGTCGATATGCTGCTGACAGCGAGCGTGATAGTGACTGCCTTGGGCTTGCTTTTCCGCGATCCGATGCTTAGGTTCCTTGGCGCGGGCGATGCGACAATGCCTTACGCATCGGCGTATATTACGGTCTATATGAGCGGCGCGGTGTTTCCGATCATGGCGCTTGGACTGAACAGCATCATAAACGCGCAGGGGTTCGGCAAGATCGGAATGATAACGATTGCTCTGGGAGCGGGGATTAATATAATCCTCGACCCGATCTTCATATTCGCGCTCAATTTGGGCGTAAGAGGCGCGGCGGTCGCCACAGTTATATCTCAGGCAGTCTCGGCGCTGTGGACGATCTGGTTTCTGCTTGGAAAGACAGCGGCGTACAGGATAAAGTTAAGCCGCATGAAAAAGATAACATCAAGACGAGTGCGAAAGATCCTGTCCCTGGGACTTGCCAGCTTTACGATGTCCGCCACAAACGCCGCGGTGCAGTCGGTCTGCAACATGACGCTCGGCAGATACGGCGGAGATATGTACATAGGAATTATGACGATAGTAATATCGGTCCGCGAGATACTGACTCTGCCGGTACAGGGATTTACCCACGGCTCACAGCCCGTGCTGGGGTTTAACTATGGCGCCGGACTTAAGACGCGTGTCAAAACCGGCATAAGGTATATGTCCGCCGTGACGATAGTTTACACGCTTTTGGCTTGGCTTGCCGCTGCGCTGTTTCCGAGGTTTTTTATCGGCATTTTCACAAGCGACGCCGGATTGATCGAAGCCGGAGTCAGCGCGATGCATATATATTTTTTCGGATTTTGCTTCATGGCGCTCCAGTTCTGCGGTCAGACTGTGTTTACCGCGCTGGATATGCCTAAGCAGGCGGTGTTTTTTTCACTGTTCCGCAAAATCATTATCGTTGTCCCGCTTACGCTGCTGCTTCCGCTTGTCTGGGACCCGCAGATAAACGGCGTGTTCTGGGCGGAGCCGATATCCAATTTGGTCGGCGGAGCCGCGGCGTTTACCACGATGTATTTTACTGTTTACAAAAAATTGTAAAGCTGCGTACTTATTCTATTGTGGAATAAAAATATAACTGATGGCAAACAATAAATCCAAAACTAAAAAGGTGGTATTTCATATGAAGGTTTTGGATTTAAATGAAAGTACGGCGCTTGATGATAATAAAACCGAGCTTCGGATCTATGAGCCGCAGGATACGATCGTCAATCTGCGCAAGGCGGCGTTTATCGGCTGCGGTTTTGTGGGTTCCGCGTCGGCGTTTGCGCTGATGCAGAGCGGCTTGTTTTCCGAGATAGTGATGATAGACGCGGACAGGGACCGTGCCGAGGGCGAGGCGCTTGACATCAGCCACGGCGTGCCTCTCAGCCGTCCCGTAAAGATTTACGCCGGCGACTACAGCGACATTTACGACGCGTCGATAATCGTTTTATCCGCCGGCGCCAACCAGAAGCCGGACGAGACAAGGCTTGATCTGGTGCATAAGAACGCGGGGATATTTAAGTCGATCATTCCAAGAATAAACGACAGCGGCTTCAGCGGCATACTGTTGGTGGTTACCAACCCGGTGGACGTGCTGACCTATGCCGCCGTAAAGCTGAGCAGCCTGCCAGAAAACAGAGTGATAGGCTCCGGAACGGTGCTGGATACCGCAAGACTCAGATACCGGCTGGGCGAGCATTTGGGCGTTGACAGCCGCAGCGTTCACGCGTTTATAATCGGCGAGCACGGCGACAGCGAGATAGCAGCGTGGAACAGCGCCAACGTGTCCGGAATTCCGCTGAACTCATTCTGCGAGATGCGTGGTCAGTACGAACACGAGGAGGCGATGATCGGCATAGCCGAGGATGTGAAAAACATGGCGTATGAGATCATCAGCAAGAAAAAGGCGACGTACTACGGCATCGCAATGTCGGTCAAGCGTATCTGCGAAGCTATACTTCGGGATGAAAAATCAATACTGCCGGTATCTTCGATGATGCACGGCGAATACGGAATAGACGATGTGGCGCTGAGTATGCCCGCTATTGTGGGGAAAAGCGGCGTCGAGGCGAAGATCGCGATAAACGTCAGCGAGAGCGAATGTTCACGGCTTTTAAAGTCGGCGAACACAATAAAAGAGGTCATAAAAAGCGCCGAAATTTAGCGGCACAATATTCGGGAGGGAAATATGCTTAAGACCGTTAAAAATTCAAATTATCTCTATGAGGTCAAAGACGGCAGGACCCGCCCGTTTTTCTGGCTCGGCGATACAGCGTGGCTGTTGCTTCAGAAGCTGAGCCTTGACGATGCCAAGGTTTACTTCAAAAACCGTTCCGAACGTCGGTACAACGTGGTCCAGGCGGTATTGGCGCATGATGTGAATTTTGAGGACGGCGGCGCGCGGCAGTTTTTTGACGGTCCTGCGGCAGCACGGGAGTATTGGGATAAAGCCGAGGCGGTCACCGCCTTGGCTGAAAAGTATGGAATATATATGGCGTGGCTGCCGGTCTGGGGGTCTATGGTAAAAAAGGGGTATCTGACCGAGCGTAATGCCGGGAGCTATGCCGGCTTTTTGGCAAAGCGCCTTGGCGGGCATGAAAATATTATCTGGGTCTTGGGCGGCGATATACGCGGCAGCGCGGGCTTTGACGTGTGGAAGGCTATGGGTTCGGTTTTAAGAAGAGAGACGCCTGATAAGCTCGTCACATTTCATCCGTTCGGCAGGACTTGTTCCGCTGACTGGTTTTCCGAAACAGACCTGCTGGATATCGATATGTTCCAGTCCGGACACAGAAGGTACGATCAGGCATCGCTTGGCGCGTGGGATGACAACAAGGAGTCCGAGGGCTTTTACGGAGAGGACAACTGGAGGTACGTGAAGCGCTGCCTGAATTTGCCAAACCCCAAGCCGGTACTGGACGGCGAACCGTCTTACGAGCATATTCATCAGGGTCTGCACGATTTTGAACAGCCGCTATGGAAGGCGGCGGACGTTCGGCGGTACGCCTACTGGTCGGTTTTTGAGGGCGCTTGCGGTCATACATACGGCTGCAATTCGGTCATGCAGTTCTATTCCCCCGGCTGCAAAAGCTGTTCATATGACGCGCGGGAATACTGGATCGAGGGCATATTGCTGCCCGGCGGTGAACAGATGAAATATCTCAGCGGGCTTATGACGTCGGTCGACTTTTCGAGCGGCAGCCATAATGATGAACTGGTTCCAAACGATGGCTTTGAAAAATATGACCGAGTGACCGCGTTTTCTGGTGCCGGTTTCGCGTTTATATATAATTTCAGCGGCAGGAGCTTCAGGATAGATCTTGGCGCGCTTGGATTTAAGCCGCGCAAAGCGGTCTGGTTTGACCCGTCAAACGGAGCGCGTGCCGAAGCGGATGCGGATCTCGGCGGAATTATCGTGCCTCCGCGCTGCTCGGACGGCGGCACGGACATGGTTCTGGTTCTTACATAAAGTGTAAATAAACGGAAAGTTTTAAACTTTTTGTTAAAATATTCATATTGAGGTTGTAATTTGACTTTCAATGTGGTATAATCTATCATTGTATATTAAAAGCCGCCGTACTGTAATGGAAATTTATGGTATACATAGTATATCACGGCGGTACTATTCACAGGAGGAAACAGAGTGAAGAAATATCTTAAGGGCATCGCATTCTATCTGATTTTGTTTGCTGTCATTCTGCTGGTTTTTCTTATGACTCAGGTGACCCCTAAGCAGGAGAACGGAATTTATTCCGACCTTGTGAGGAGCATTCAGAACCATGAAGTCAGTGAGATCAGCATAGTAAGCGATGTAGCCACGGTTAAATATAAGGACAGCGACGCCGTACAGTCTGTGGAGATCCCCGGCTATGCGGTTCTGCGCGCCGACGCGGGCGATGATATGGAGGAGCAGATAAAGGACGGCTCGCTGAGAGTCGAGACCCCGCTGCCCTACAGCCCGCCATGGTGGATGACGCTTCTTCCCACGCTGGGAATTCTTATACTGTTCGGCGTGTTCTGGTTCATGTTTATGCAGCAGTCCGGAGGCGGCGGCAGAGGCATGATGAACTTCGGCAAGAGCAAGGCTAAAATGACAAACGAGGGTCAGACCAAAAAGACGTTCGAGGACGTTGCGGGCGAGGAGGAGGAAAAGGCTGAACTTGAAGAGATCGTTCAGTTCCTTAAGTCTCCCGACCGCTTCCGCCGTCTGGGCGCAAGGATACCCAAGGGCGTGCTGCTTGTGGGTCCTCCGGGAACAGGTAAGACTCTGCTTGCCAAGGCGGTTGCCGGCGAGGCGGGCGTTCCGTTTTTCTCGATATCCGGCTCTGACTTTGTGGAGATGTTTGTGGGCGTCGGAGCGTCCCGCGTGAGGGATTTGTTTGACAACGCCAAGAAAAACGCACCGTGTATTATATTTATCGATGAGATCGACGCTGTCGGACGTCATAGGGGCGCGGGTCTCGGCGGCGGTCACGACGAGAGAGAGCAGACGCTCAACCAGCTTCTGGTCGAGATGGACGGATTTGGCGAAAATGCCGGCGTTATCATTATCGCGGCGACCAACCGTCCGGATATCCTTGACCCGGCTCTGCTCAGACCCGGCAGATTTGACAGACAGGTCGTTGTGGATGTACCGGACGTAGTCGGTCGTGAGGCGATACTTAAGGTCCACACCAAAAACAAGCCGCTGTCTGCTGACGTAAGGCTTGATGTTCTTGCAAAGACAACGATAGGATTTACAGGCGCCGACCTTGAGAACTTGGTCAACGAGGCAGCCCTCGCCGCGGCGAGAGCCAACAAGACGGTGATAAACATGATCGACCTTGAGGAATCGATTATGAAGGTGGTGGCAGGACCCGAAAAGAAGTCCAAAAAAGTCACCGAAAAGGAAAAGAAGCTTACTGCGTTCCACGAGGCGGGTCATGCGGTCGTGTCAAAAATGCTCCCCACTCAGGACAGGGTGCATCAGGTTTCTATCATACCGCGCGGCAGAGCAGGCGGATATACGCTGTCGCTGCCCAAGGAGGATACCAGCTATAACAGCCGCACCGAAATGGTGGAAGAGATCGTGGTGCTGCTGGGCGGCAGAGTCGCCGAGAGTTTGGCTCTTGACGATATAAGCACCGGCGCGTCCAACGATTTGGAGCGCGCGACCAAGATCGCCAAAGCCATGGTGACCAAGTACGGCATGAGCGAAAAGCTCGGAGCCAGAACCTTCGGCGAACAGAGCGGCGAGGTGTTCCTCGGTCTTGAGGCGGGTCACAGCGCGGATTACAGCCAGGAGACCGCAGCGCTGATAGACCGTGAGATCCACAGAATAATAAGCGAGTGCTACGACCGCTGCAAGGAGATCCTGACCGAGCATATGGAGAGCCTTAAAAAGGTCGCCGAACTGCTGCTTGAGAAGGAGAAGATCGAGGGCGACGAGTTTGACGCGCTGTTCGCGGATGGCTCAAGCGAAGCGATAGACGCGGCGCTTGAGGTTATCGAGGATATCG
>CANQKP010000035.1 GCA_947624495.1 uncultured Monoglobus sp.
ACTCTTTGCGCATATCGTCGATCACGCTCTGGTCGCCGTCAAGCGCTTCCACGGACGCGACCTGCGCGATAGAACACGGGTTTGATGTCATGTGGCTTTGGATATTTGAAACGGCTTTTGCTATCTCAGGTTCCGCAGCAATATAGCCGATCCTCCAGCCGGTCATACAGTACGCCTTTGCCATACCGTTTACAATTATAGTAAGCTTCTTTATATCATCGCCAAGTGTTGCGATATTAACGTGTACACCCTCATAAGCCAGCTTTTCGTATATTTCATCAAACACGACATATATGTTATGCTCAACGCAGATCTTGGCGATCTCTTCAAGCTCTGACTTGGTGTAGAGCATACCTGTCGGGTTGCTTGGAGTGTTAAGCACAAGCGCCCTTGTCTTTGGCGTTATCGCCGCTCTGAGCTGCTCCGGTGTGAACTTGAACTCTGTTTCCTCGGTCGTGTTTATGTAAACCGGAACAGCGTCTGCGATTTTTATCATTTCCGGATAGCTTACCCAGTATGGCGCGGGGAGGATCACCTCATCGCCCGGATTGCATATGCAGATAAACACGTTGGACAGTGAGTGCTTTCCGCCGTTGCTGACAACAATGTTGGCAGTGTCATATTCAAGACCGGTGTCGCGTTTGATCTTGCGGCATATTGCTTTTTTAAGTTCCAAAGTTCCGGAAGCCGGTGTGTATCGTGTAAAGTTATCGTTTATTGCCCCGATACCTGCCTGTTTAACGTTTTCGGGGGTATTAAAGTCAGGTTCGCCGGCGCCGAAGCCTACAACCGGTATACCCTCTTGGAGCATTTCCTTATATCTCGCGTCTATCGCAAGAGTGGGAGAGGGAGAGATACTTTTTGCTTTTTCAGAAATAAACAGTGACATAATCTAATTTATACCTCCAATTTTAATATATTAATATTGTAATATAACACCCGTCAAAAAGCAAGGTTATATTAAACAAAAATTTTTATAAACCGCGCCGATTTTACAGCATTCTCAAAAATCTGTAAATCCGCTCAGGTCCGGGAACGCATTTTCGATATGATTAAGCTGCGGACAGCCGCGGTTTTCATAGACCTCGATCACGTCAAAGCGTATGTCGGCTTCAACGGGATTTTCAAGCATAAACGCCTGTGCGGATCTTACCATTCTGTGCAGCTTTTTGTGTCCGACGCTCTCGGCGGCGAGCCCATGAGAGCTGTCTTTTCGCGTTTTAACCTCGGCGAATACAATTGTGCTTTTGTCCTGCGTCATTGCTATTATATCGATTTCTCCGAATTTGGTGTGGAACTGTCTTTCTAAAATACCATAGCCTTTGCTTTCAAGAAGCGCCGCCGCCAAGCTCTCGCCGAAGTCGCCCATGTTTTTCCTGTACCTGCTCATTTTGCAATACCCAGGACCTTGTCGGTCATAAATGTTTTGCGGTGAACGTCGCTCACGCCGAATTCGCGTATTGCCTCGCAGTGAGCTTTTGTGCCGTAGCCCTTGTGCCTTTCAAAGCCGTATTCGGGATAGCTTTTCGCAAGCTTTATCATGTAACGGTCACGTGTTACCTTTGCGAGTATAGAAGCCGCGGCTATAGTTTGGGATTTAGCGTCGCCTTTTACTATGTATTCACACTCGATGCCGTCAAACGGTATGCCGTCGCTGCCGTCGACCAGAAGTATATCCGGCGTGACGCTGAGCCCGTTTACGGCGTTCTGCATGGCAAGGTGGGTCGCCTGACGTATATTTATCTTATCGATCACGTCCTGAAACACAAATTCGACCGAGTAAGCCAGAGCCTTATCGCAGATCTCGGCATAGAGGGTCTCTCTCTTTTTTTCGGTCAGCTTTTTTGAGTCGTTTACCCCATCGATAACTAAATTTTCGGGGAGAATGACCGCGGCGGCGCATACGGGTCCGGCAAGCGGACCTCTGCCTGCCTCGTCAATGCCGCAGATGTATTTTTTTCCGGATATATAAAATCCTGATTCGATTTCAAGCATATTGTCCATAAAAAGCTCCTTTATTCCGGCCGCTCAAGCGATATGTTCCCAAGATTAGCGGCGCGAAAATCGTTTAAGACAATATTCGCGGCGCGGAAAGTGTCGATCTCGCCGCCGGAAATAACGCAGCCGCGTTTTCTGCCGATAAGTTCCAGCAATTCGTATTTGTTTGCGTTATCCGCATCGTCGCCCAGCTTGTACACCGATTTAAGGTTTTCGTAATAGTTTTCCTTAAGGTAGCCGAGCAGCTCGTATGCAAGATCCTCAACATCGAGAATTTCATCCTTGATGCCGCCGGTAAAAGCGATTTTCCGCGCAACGTCCTCACTTTCAAACTTTGGCCATAAAATACCGGGGGTGTCCAGCAGCTCGTATTTTCCGGCAATTCTTATCCACTGCTTGGTCTGTGTTATTCCGGGTCGGTCGCCGGTCTTTGCCGCTGCTCTGCCGGAAAGCCGGTTGATAAACGATGATTTGCCAGCATTAGGTATGCCGATAACCATCATTTTTACCGCGTGGCGTTTAATTCCTTTTTGCTCGTCTCTCAGAAATTTGTCCTTCAGCACAATGTCAATTGCGCTGTCAAGGTTCTTTTTTAAGTTCTTTCCGGATCGGCTGTCAGCGGCAATCGCGGTGAGCCCTTTACTTTTAAAATACGCGAGCCACTTATCCGTTGCGGACTTGTCCGCGATATCTGCCTTGTTTAGCACAAGCACTCTCGGCTTTGCCGCAACGATCTTATCTGTTTCCGGATTGCGCGACGAAAGAGGAAGACGCGCATCAACAAGCTCTATTACAACTTCCACAAGCCTCAGATTGTCTTTTATCATTCGCCGAGTCTTTGACATATGACCCGGAAACCACTGAAGCTGATACTGATTTTCCATGTGCTGACTCCTTTGGGTTTATAAAATAAATAGACTGTATCACACTGTTCGACGGTGATACAGTCCTTGGGTTTTAAGAAACAAACTTAAAGTTCATGTTTTCATCCTCGATCAGGTAGGATGTCTCGATTGGATACGCAACCGAACCGAAATTGCTCAGCGGCCAAAATCTGAATACCGCTCCGCCAATGAATTCATCTTCGGGTATCTGTCCGATCTCGCGGCTGTCCCTGCTGTTATTGCGGTTATCACCCATTACGAAGACCTTATCTTTTTCAATAACAATAGGACTGTCGGGACCATATTTGCCTTCGGCTATAAGATCCATGATATACTCGCCGGAGCGTGTGGTCGGATTGTTAATGTACGGCTCGTCGATAACCTCGCCGTTTACATAAACATCACCGGTCTCAAAGTCGATATAAAGCGTGTCGCCCTCAGTCGCGATTACACGTTTTACATATGGTCTGTCAGGATCGCTGGCAGGCTTGAATATTATAACATCGCCCCTTTGGGGAGAGTAGAAAAATCTGTTTACGTAAAGTCTGTCATTTTCTTTCAAAGTCGGCTGCATCGAAGCGCCCTGAACTTTTACAAGCGTAAACACAAAATTTCGGATAAGCAATGCTAAAATAACCGCGATTGCAATCGCTACGATCCAATCTCTAATTTCTTTCATCATATTAAATTCTCCATTCTTCTTTTGGGGCTTTGAAGCCCGTCTTTTCGAAGTATTTGCAGTTTTGGTGCTTGCGGAAGCATATGTATTATCTCTCTTTGGAGCGTCAGCGGTCTTGCTTGAGGCGGAACGCTGCGGCACAGCCTCAGTGATCTTTGGCATAACCTGTGTCTCGCCGGGTCTTATCGTCTGCCTCTTAGATCTCGGCGACGGGTTTTCCTGAGACTTTAAAGGTCTTTTCGTGTCCGCTTCGGTTCGCGGTGCGCTGTTTTGAGGCTGTCTTTCTTCGACTTGTCTCTGTCTCGGAGCGCTGCTCGGTTTGGGTCTGTTGCTGAAAACGCTGTCGCTTGATGAAACGGACGGAACAGGTTTTGAAACGTTTTGCCTTGAAGAGGGACGCTCGTCCGAATAGGCGGCTGTGCTGATCTTGTCCATGTGCTTTGCCTTAGCTTCGATTTCAGCCTGAAGCTGCTGCTCCATTTCGCGCTGACGCGCCATGCGGCGTGCACGGCGTTCTTTGATCTCGCGCAGCATGGAATCAGCCTGAGCGTTTATTTCGGATCTCGCTTTTGTAATCGTGTCATCGGCAGATGAAGATGCATTTGCCGCTTTTTGAGCCGCGTCGTTTAATATCCTGTCAAGCTCCTGATTATTTCCGCCGGTAGAATTATTGTTACTGTTATCCATAATAATAACCTCCGCAATAAAATGTCAAAGAGTGGTGATTAAAAATAACCACCACCGCGTTCTTCATAGTATTAAAGCTTTTCTTTGATCTTGGCAGCCTTACCGACTCTGTCACGGAGATAGTAAAGCTTAGCGCGTCTTACCCTACCATGTCTTACGACCTCAATACGGTCGATCTTGGGCGAATTGACCGGGAAGGTCCTCTCAACACCTACACCGTATGAAATACGTCTTACCGTAAATGTTTCCTGGATACCGCCATGGTTCTTCTTGATAACGGTTCCCTCAAACATCTGAACTCTTTCTCTGTTACCTTCTTTTACCTTAACGTATACGCGAACGGTATCGCCTATAGCCAGCGCCGGAAGGTCGGTTCTGATCTGCTCCTGTGTGATTTGCTGTAAAATGTCCATTAAAAAAATCCTTTCCTTTCCTAAGGTATTCATGCCGATTTCGGCAGCGGACTACCTGATATTAACTATATTATAGTAGCATAAAATTACAGTTAATGCAAGTTTTTTTGCGAAAATTATAAATTTCGAATAATTTTACTAAAAATACAGCACTGTATCATAAAATAATTGTAAAAATTATTCAACCTCAACCTCATCCTCAGGATTAATAATTGCGTTTACAAATTCCTGCGGGTCAAATTCCTCAATATCGTCAATTTGTTCTCCAACGCCGATAAATTTAACGGGAATATTATAGTCGTTTTTGATTGCAAGGACAATGCCGCCCTTCGCTGTGCCGTCGAGCTTAGTAAGTATTATGCCTGTTATATCAGCCGCTTCCTTAAACTGTTCCGCCTGCTGAACTGCGTTCTGACCTGTTGTGGCGTCAAGCACCAGCAGGACTTCCTTGCTTGAATCGGGAAGCTCACGGTCGAGAATACGGTAAATCTTCTTAAGCTCCGCCATAAGATTTTTCTTGTTATGGAGTCTGCCTGCGGTGTCGCAGAGCAGCACATCGATACCTCTTGATTTTGCCGCGTTCACTGCGTCGAATATAACCGCGGCTGGGTCGGAGCCTTCCTGCTGTCTGATTATGTCAGCTCCCGCACGGTCAGCCCAAACTTCAAGCTGATCTATCGCTGCGGCTCTGAAGGTGTCGGCAGCGGCAATAAGCACGGATTTTCCCTGATTTTTATACATTGCGGCAAGTTTGCCGATAGACGTGGTTTTTCCCACACCGTTGACGCCAATAACCATAATAACCGCCGGCGTTCCGTATAGCTCAACCGAGTTGTCGCCCTCGGTAAGTATTTCTGACATAATGCGGTTAAGCTCGCCTTTAAGCTCGTAGCTGTCACGGAGCTTCTTTTCGTCCGCAGCCTCGCGGAGCCGCTCGATTATATCCATCGAGGTATTAACTCCCAGATCTGCGGTTATAAGCGCCTCCTCAAGCTCATCAAACAAATCATCGTCGATCCTCTTGAAGGTCTTGATGACTGTGTTGAATTTTTCGTTGATAGACTCTCTTGTTTTTGACAAACTGTTTTTTAACTTATCGAATAATCCCATTATTCACTCACCTCATCCATATTTAATGTAAGCAGTTTGGAAACGCCCTTCTCCTGCATAGTAACGCCGTACAGAATATCAGCGGCTTCCATTGTGCCCCTTTTGTGTGTAACAACGATAAACTGTGTTTTTTCGCTGTAGCGTTTTAAGTATTCGGCAAAACGGTAGACATTAACATCGTCCAGAGCCGCTTCTATCTCGTCCAGTATACAGAACGGAGTGGGACGGACGTTAAGGATAGCGAACAGCAGCGCAATTGCCGACAGCGCTTTTTCTCCGCCTGACAGCAGTGACAAATTCTGAAGCTTTTTGCCGGGAGGCTGCGCCTCGATCTCTATACCGCTTTCCAGCACGTTGTCCGGGTCCGTAAGGCTGAGCTTTGCTTTGCCGCCGCCGAACAGCTCCGAGAATACCCGGCTGAAGTTTTCGTTAATGCTCTTAAACCGATCCGAGAACTGTGTTTTCATTATTGAAAGCATTTCGGTTATGACTTTTCCAAGCTCTTTTTTGGACTTATTCAGATCGTCAACCTGTTCCCTCAGAAAATCGGAACGCTCCTTAACGCTCTTATATTCCTCGACCGCGTCAATGTTGATATTGCCGAGACCTTTTATCTGCCGCTTGAGCGAGGTTATCCGCTTTGATGCTTCGCCGAAGTCAAAACCGCTGAGGTCTCTGTCCTTCTGAGCGTCGCTGTAGGTTAGACGGTACTCCTCCCAAAGGTAATCGATTATCGTCTCAAGCTCCGCGTCGGAGCTTTCGTATTTCGACTGTGCCTTTGCGTGAAGCTTTGAAATATTTATCAGGCTGTCCCGAACGCCGCCGACAGACTCCTGCTGCGCCTTGATTTTCGCTTCGGTCTCCCTGCGCTTCTCGGCAAGCTCTTCAAGCTCGGATTTAAGATTTTTGAGAGCCGTTTTATTTCTTTCGGATTGCTGCTCATTGTTTTTTATGTCAAGCCGGACCGCCTCGATGTGCTTCTTAAGCTCGTTTATCTCTCCGAGCTTATCGGCGGAGGAGGATATAAGCCTTGATTTTTCGTCATTCAATCGCTGAATTCTCTCATTTATCTGTTCGATATCCTTAAGAACCGAATTCCTTCGTATGGTCAGATCAAGTATGGCGCGGCTCAGCTTTTCATTTTCACCGGTTATTTTCAAAAATGACTTTTCGCGCATTTCAGCCGCTTTTGTAAGTTCGGCAGCCGTATCATCCAACTTTTCTGCTTCAATAGCGCTTTTCCCTATCTCATCGATAAGGGATTGGGAGCGGGTCCCAAGATCGCGTATTTCCGCCTGCATCTTTTCTCTGTCCGCGCCGCCGGATGTTATAATCTCACTCAGGTGTCCGCGCTCTGATTTGCGCCGTATAAGTTCCTCGTTTCGCGACGACAAAGTTTGCTCATTGTTCCTGACGTTGTCAAGAAGCCCTGACACCTCAATGGAGAGGGAATTTATATTTTTTGTCGCCGCCACTATCGCTTTTTCCGCCGCTGAAATTTTGCCGCCCAGCTCGTTTATCTCGTTTGTTCTTGAAAGCGTGCCGAGAGACTTTTGGGCGCTGCCGCCGGTAATGGCTCCGCCCGGCTGAACAACATCTCCGCCAAGCGTCACAATACGGAACTTGTGACCGCATTTCTTTCCCATGGCAACCGCATTGTCAATATTGTCAACTATCACGATTGCTCCGAGAACACTGCTCACTATCGCGCGGTAAATTTGATTGCATTCGACCAGCGAGTCTGCGGTGCCGATGTAGCCTTTTAGCTTTTCGGGCTTTGATGTGTCAAAACTTCGCTCCTTAATGTCGCTTATCGGCAAAAAGGTTGCTCTGCCGAGCTTTCTGTCTTTAAGATAACGGATTGCCGCCTTTGCATCTTCTGAATTATCGGTGACGATATTCTGCGAAGCGTTTCCGAGGGCGGTCTCAATGGCGGTTATATACTTTTTGTCGGTTTTAATGAGCTGTGACAGCGGACCGTGTACAGCTGTGCCGGGAAGCATTTTTTTGTTATAAGCGTTCATAACGCTTTTTACGCCCCTGCCATAGCCCTCAAGATCGCGCTCCATTTCCTCAAGCATCTTTTTGCGTGAGGAAAGCTGACCAAGCTCCATATTTTTCTTGTTTTTATCGGAGATCGCTTTCTGCATTTCCGCGTTTTTCTCGCCGTAGAGTTCATCCAGCCGGTTTGTCTCGGCGCGCAGTTTCTCGATATCAGCCTCGCCGTTTCGGATCTCATCATCCAAAGCGTTAAGGCGGCTGTTCATCTCTTCAATATCTGTATTTTTGCTCTCAAGCTCTTTAGATATTATATCATTCCTTGAGGCAATATCATCAAGCAAAATTCGTTTGCTTTCGATCATGCTTCTGATGCTGCCGGCTTTCGCGGCGCACTCGGAAATTTCAGCGCGCAGATCTTCAAGAGCCCTGCTTTCTTCCGAGACGTCCGCGACTGACTTTTCAGACTTTTCACTGAGTTCCGCGGCGCTTTCCTCAATCGCGGAGCTTTGGCTGCGCAGAGCGCCAAGCTTGTCCTTAAGCTCGCCAAGCTGTTTGTCAAGATTTTTTGACTCATCATCCGCGCCGCTGATTTCTGAGTTAAGGCGATCGATCGAGTCTTCGGCATGAGATATCTCGCTCTCCGCCAGACTTATTTTGTTAGCGGTCACGTGGACCGTATTCAAAAGCTCTCTTTCACTTTCGCGGCAGTCCTCGATCCTGCTGTCGATCTCATCCGCCGCGGCGTACATGGCTTCGACCTTTTTGTCGCTTGAGTCGATCTGTCCCTGTATGGATTGTATCTGACTGTCGTATATATCGATATCTTCCTTAAGCTTTTTTAAAGCGCTGCGTTTTCTTTCAATATTAATAACCGAAACGTTGATTTCAAGTTCCTTCATTTCGTCACGCAGCACAAGATACTGTTTTGCTTTTTCCGACTGGCGCCTGAGCGGCTCCAGTCTGTCCTCAAGCTCGCCCAGTATGTCGACAACTCTGGTCAAATTCTCCTCGGTACGGGCAAGCTTGCGCTCGGCTTCGTTTTTTCTGTATTTGTATTTTGAAATTCCGGATGCTTCTTCGAATATATATCTTCTGTCCTCCGACTTGCTGCTGAGGATGTTTTCAATTTGACCCTGACCTATAATGGAATATCCGTCTCTTCCTAGACCGGTGTCCATAAAAAGCTCATGTACGTCCTTAAGACGGCACATGGTTTTGTTTATATAGTATTCACTCTCGCCGCTTCTGTAAAGACGGCGTGATACGCGTATTTCGGGAAAATCAATATCAAAAATACCGCTCTCGTTATCAAGGTTAAGGGTAACCTCGGCAAATCCAAGAGCCTTTCTGCTCTCGGTTCCGGCGAATATAACGTCCTCCATACGGCTGCCGCGGAGCGATTTTATGCTCTGCTCGCCCATGACCCAGCGTATCGCGTCGGAAATATTGCTTTTTCCGGAGCCGTTGGGTCCGACTATCGCGGTTATGCCGGAGTTGAAGTCAAGATAGATTTTGTCGGCAAAGGACTTAAAGCCCTGCATTTCAACACTTTTTAGTATCATAGAAATTTCTCCATACGGAATATTATGCCTAAAACACCGCGTATATCAACAGTCTTTCAGACACAAATTTTATTATAACATAAAGAATTTTCCTTGTCAACGAAGAGATATTCAAAATTAAATGTTACAAAATTATTTCAATGTGAAATTTTTACTTGACAAGTGAAAAAATCATGCTATACTATATATATCGTGATTTTACAAATTTAACCACTATATGTTGTGGTCGAAAACATAGGAGGCTTTACAGATGATTAAAACGATTGTCAAGCGCGACGGCAGAGAGACGGATTTTGATATTACAAAAATTTCAAACGCTATCTTCAAAGCTGCCGAGGCTTTGGGAGGCAGCGACCGCAGTATGGCGCTGGAGCTTGCTGATCAGGTTGTGGATTATGTTGAAAACGGGCTTGGTCTTTCAAAACCGGGCGTTGAGCAAATCCAGGACGCGGTTGAAAAAATATTGGTTGAAAACGGTCATACCAGAACGGCAAAAGAATTTATCCTTTATCGCGCCCAAAGGAGCCGCGTGCGCGAGATGAATACTCAGCTCATGCGTGTTTATGAGGATCTGACTTTTAAGTCGGCCAAGGATAACGATGTTAAGCGCGAGAATGCCAATATTGACGGCGATACTGCCATGGGTACAATGCTGCGCTATGGCAGCGAAGGAGCTAAGTGTTTCTATGATATGTTTATTTTGGACCCAAGGCACGCCAAGGCGCACAAGGACGGAGATATTCATATTCATGACATGGACTTTTTGACTTTGACCACCACTTGCTGCCAGATCGACTTGCTTAAGCTGTTTAAAGGCGGATTTTCAACCGGTCACGGATTTTTGCGCGAGCCTAATGATATTGCCAGCTACTCTGCATTGTGCTGCATTGCGATCCAGTCCAATCAGAACGATCAGCATGGCGGACAAAGCATACCTAATTTTGATTATGCAATGGCTCCCGGCGTCGCAAAGACATATAAAAAGAAATTTGCCAGAAACTTATCTGCCGCTTTGACTCTGATGGGGGACGTTGAAGACGCTCAGAGTATCGCCGCTGCGATTATATCTGAGCTTAAAGACGAAACCGGTTGCGAGCCGAAACTTTTGAATACGCCCGAATATCTCGCAGAGCTTGAGCTAAAGCTCGCCGCGTATATGAATGAAAAGGATGCCTCTAAGGCGGTAAAGTTTGTTGTCAAGAATGCCGAAAAAGAAACCGACCGCGCTACATTCCAGGCAATGGAGGCGCTTATACATAATCTTAATACTATGCACTCACGCGCGGGCGCTCAGATCCCGTTCAGCTCGATCAATTACGGAACTGATACTTCCGAGGAAGCGAGAATGGTTATGCGCAACCTTCTCCTTGCCGAAGAGAGAGGCTTGGGAAACGGCGAGACCCCGATATTCCCCATTCACATTTTTAAGGTAAAAGAGGGCGTGAATTACAATAAGGGCGACAAGAATTACGATTTGTTCAAGCTTGCCTGCCGCGTTTCCGCAAAAAGGTTGTTTCCCAACTTCAGCTTTCTTGACGCGCCGTTCAACAAACAGTATTATAAAGAGGGTCATCCCGAAACAGAGGCTACATATATGGGATGCAGAACTCGTGTTGTTGCAAATTCCTATGATAAGTCGCGTGAGATAACATACGGACGCGGAAACCTGAGTTTTACTTCAATCAACCTGCCGCGAATTGCTATTAAATCTAAGGGCGATATTGATTGGTTCTTTGAAGAGCTTGACAGAAAAATCGATTTGGTTATCGATCAACTGCTCGCCCGTTACAAGGTTCAGGCGGCAAAGACAGTCAAAAATTATCCATTCCTTATGGGTCAGGGTATTTGGCTCGATTCTGATAAGCTTAAGGAAAACGACACGGTTGGAGAGGTGCTTAAACACGGTACTCTGACTGCGGGCTTTATCGGACTTGCCGAATGTCTTAAGGCTCTTACCGGTGAGCATCACGGCGAGTCAAGACGCTCACAGAACCTTGGTCTTGAGATAGTTGGTCATATGAGAAAAAGAATGGATGAAGCGACCGAAAAATACGGCATGAACTTCTCACTTATCGCAACGCCCGCCGAGGGTCTTTCGGGCAGATTTGTAAAGATAGACAAAAAGTTGTTCGGCGAAATCCCCGGTGTCACGGACCGCGAGTATTACACTAATTCATTCCATATTCCGGTCTACTATCCGATAAGCGCTTACGAAAAAATTGAGCTTGAAGCTCCTTACCATGCGCTTACCAACGGCGGTCATATTTCATATATCGAGCTTGACGGCGACCCGACGACCAATCTTGAGGCTTTCGAGAGCGTTATACGGTACATGAAGGAATGCGGAGTCGGTTACGGAAGCATCAATCATCCGGTCGACCGCGATCCGGTTTGCGGATACACGGGAATTATTAACGATGAATGTCCGGGCTGCGGACGCAAAGCGGTTGACAATGCCGAAGGCGAGACAGTAGGCATTGAGAGAATAAGACGCGTTACCGGCTATCTGGCAGGCACGCTGGACCGCTTTAACGACGCGAAAAAAGCGGAGGTTCGTGACAGAGTTAAGCATATGCACGTTGGAGGATGCTGCTCGAATAATGATTAAAAAACCAAGCCCCTCGGTCTGAAATTACGACCGAGGGGCATTTTTTATAATTCATTTACTATTTTCAGGAACGGACCCACGGCTTTGCTGTCGTTTGTGACAATCGGTTCGCTGAAATAGTAGTCAAGTGTTCCGTCGCGGCGCAGGTTGCCTTCCGGACCCAGTCCGGAAACCGCGCAGCAGTTTGTAATGCGCAGTGATTTTTCGTTTTCTTCGATAAAGTTTTTAAATATGCCGCGGATCGCCATTTCAAAGTGCCGGCGGTAGAGCTTGTCGTCAAGATAGCACAGACGCATAGCTTTGATCAGGGTGTATGCAAACATTATGGTGCAGGTCGATTCGCGGTAATTGTCTTCGCGGCGGTTGTCGAGGACCTGGTACCATGCTCCGCTGCCGTCTTGATATTTTACAACATTTGACATAATCTTGTTAAGCATATCAATAAGCGTTTTTCTGCCTTGGTGCGAACGCGGGATAAAGTCGAGCGTGTCAACAATTGCCATTGTGAACCACGCCAAAGCCCTTCCCCATACGTTAAGGGACCGACCGGTGTTCTTGTCCGCCCAGAAAACTGTTCTTGATTCGTCGCAGGCGTGAACGTTCAGACCGCAGCGCGGTTCATATGTGAGCCTTTCGGCGTTTACAAACTGGGTGATAATATTGTCAAACCGTTCCGGGTGACCGCACTCTTTGGCATACTGTGCCGAGAACGGTTCAGCCATATAAACACCGTCCAGCCAGACCTGGTTCGGATAGATAAGCTTGTGAAAATATGTGCCGGATTTTGTTTTAGGCTGATTGTTCAGCTGTTCTATCAGAATTTCCGCTGCATTTATGTATTTCGTGTCGCCGGTTTTGTTATACAGCCACAGGCAGTTTTTGCCGTTGTTGGTGTGGTCTAGGTTATAAAGGGAGCGGTCGTATTTGTTTATGCTGCCGTCCTCGTTGATAAAGTAGTCCATGCTTCGCTTAATGTATTCAAAATACTTTTCGTCTCCGGTATTTTCATACACAGCGGCGATACCCATAAGGCATACGCCGCGGTCGTACTGCCATTTTTCGCATATTATAGGTTGGTTCTCCCTTATAATTGTGTCAGCCAGCTTAACTGCCTTTTCTAAAAAATCAGATTTGTTCACTGTTAAACCTCCAATATAATATCATCGGTTATTTTAACGTATATTTGTCTAAGATACAAGATAAAGTTGAAAGTTTCTGTAAAAAATGTAGGATTAACCAAAAAAATACTGTACAAATCCTGTTTCTTGATATATAATTGAATATATTATAAATAAAGTAGGAGATGAAAAATATGTTTAATCAGTTAAATCTTGGAATGAGAGGTCATGACACCAAAGCAACGGATATAGAAAGCATTGCGGAAGCACTCGAAAGCGTCGGCGCAACGCATATTCAGCTGGCGCTCAAAAAATCCTTCAAGGATGTGAAGTGGCGCAACAGCGTGCTGACTCCGGAACTTGCAAAATATATAAAGGACACATTGGCAAACCACGGTTTGCGAGTGTCGGTCCTGGGCTGCTATATCAATCCCGTAAATCCCGATGAGGATAAGCGCAGAGGTGAGCTTGAGTGGTTCAAAGCGCATCTTAAATTCGCGAAATATCTCGGCTGCGACATGGTCGGAACAGAGACAGGATTTTATAACAGTATCGAGGAGACCCACACCGAGGAAAACTATCTGAGATTTTTGCGCTCGATGCGCGAACTGGTTGACTGCGCCGAAAAACTTGGCAGTATTGTGGGCGTTGAGACTGTTACAAAGCATAGTATGTATGATCCTAAAATGACCAAACGTTTCTTGGATGAGATCAATTCCCCCAATGTGACCGTTATATTCGATCCTGTGAATATAACTGATATGAATGATACCGAACAACAGCACAAGATCGTTGATGAGGTTTACAGACTGTACGGCGACAGGATCGGCATACTTCACTTTAAGGACTTTGAGGTAGTTGACGGCAAAAAGGAAGGCAGACTTGCCGGAGACGGCGTGTATGATTATGAGTACCTGTTCGGATACGCTAAATCCTACTCTCCTGTGATCAACGCTATTCTTGAGACCAACAGCGAGGATAACTTCGGCGATACGGCTAAAAAGGTAAAGGCGATATGGGATAAAACCGAGCCGAGAGCATAGGAATTAAATTATGTGCAGAAATATAAAAGAGGGCAGGCGTGTGTCCCGCCCTCTTTAATTTACAACCTCAAGCTTTGAAACCGATACCTCGTAGGCGGTTTTATTTAATATCTCGTCCTCGCTGATATGCTTCTGGTACTCGCGGCTTTGTATTCTGCCCCAAATTTTCAGATTGGTCCCCACCTTCATTCCGCGAATATATTTTGCGTTCCTGCCCCACGCAATGCAGGGAATGTAGTCGGACTTCTTATACGAGCGGTTGACCGCCAGCAGGATATCCGAGATTTCACGGTTAAAAGGCGTGGTTCTGTAGGTCGGCTCTTTGCATATGAAACCGTTTAAGTATATTTGATTTGGATTGACGTTTGTGTATTCGGCGTCTGTGCGCTCTATGTATAGAATTTCTTTTGCGAACACGGTCAGGATAAGCTTGTTGCCAACTCCGGAATAGTTGTTGTAGGAGCGGTACTGTCCGGTGATTTTAACTATGTCTCCGACAGCCGGTGTTTTTTCGCACAGCAGACGCTCGGAAATCGTTACGGGTATAAAGTCGTCCTTTCCGCTCAGCCTGCATACTGCGACGCTGAGCAGGTAGTATTTTTCGCCGTATATTTCGTGGGACAGCCGCGGCTCATCCGATACCCTGCCCATTATCACCGCCGCGTTGTTGCTAAAGTTTTCGTTTAAAGCGCTTTCAAGCATTATTTAAACCTCCGATATTTATTCATTATTTGTACTGCATTGTTTTCCGTTTGCGTCGATTTTGTAGTTGTCTTTCATAATAAGCTCTGAGATCGGTACTATCTCGTAGCCGTCGCTTATAAGTGCGTCAAGTATCTTAGGGAGAGCTTCAGGCGTGTGCTTTGCGGCATTGTGGAACAACACTATCGAGCCGGGTTCAACCTTCGGGACCACCCTGTTATATATCTCGTCAGCCGAAAGATCCTTCCAGTCAAGGCTGTCAATGCTCCACTGTATCGTGTAGTAACCGCACTCTCTGGCAGTACCCACGACATCGTTGTTGTAATCACCGTAGGGCGGTCTGAAAAGAATAGGCTTTTTGCCGGTGACGGCTTCTATCTTAGAGCCGCATTCCTCAAGCTCCTGCTTCATTTTTTCTTTTGAGATCTGTGTCATATGCGGATGATCAGCTGAATGGTTCATTACCTCGTGTCCTGCGTCAGACAGCGCCTTAACGGATTCGGGATACTTATCGACCCATTCGCCCACAACGAAAAATGTTGTCTTTATATTTCTCTCTCCAAGTATGTTAATAAGATTTTCCGTATCTTCATTTCCCCAAGCGGCGTCAAAGCTGATAGAGATCTTCTTATCATCGTTTGTTTTGTCAACACAGTATATTGGCAGATCGCGGTCGCTGCTCATGGCACCGATTGCCTCGGTTCCCTTATTGATGTAGCCGAGCAGTGCAAAAGCAAAAAACAAAATAACAGTTATGCCGAGAATAATTCCTGTTCTTTTGCCGACAAACCAAATTTTCATTGTCGTCACCTCCTGAGTTAATGATATGAACGGCAGACGGCTTTTATTCTATGAAACTAAGCTGTAACAGCAAATGAATATCAGTATTACGGGATCATTTTTGCCCGAATGGCACTTTACATATATTAATTGGTTGACAAATACGCGGTTTTGTGGTACATTATTGGTTAAAGATGTATTATATGAATATCTACAAAAGATGATTTCAGGAGGAACTTATGGACTTTGTAATGAATTGTTTAAGTGTTGGCGAAAGCGGCAATCTTAATATTGGCGGTATTGATGTTTCTGAAATTGCAAAAGAATACGGCACACCGGCTTATATTATGGATGAGGATGAAATCCGCAAAAACTGCCGCGTCTATACCGGCGCCATGCGTGAATATTACGACGGTAAAGGTATTGTGCTTTACGCAAGCAAAGCGCTCTCTTGCAAATATATATACCGTGTAATGAAGGAAGAAGGTATGGGGATTGATGTCGTGTCAGGCGGAGAGCTTTACACTGCGTTAAAAGCCGGCTTCCCTCCGGAGCGCATATATTTCCACGGAAATAATAAGACGGATGATGAAATTGAGCTTGCTCTTGATAATAATGTTGGACGAATTGTGGTCGACAATGTGTTCGAGCTTGAGCGTCTTAACAAATGCGCGGGTCAGCGCGGAATGACCGCTCAAATTCTTTTCAGAATTAAGCCCGGAATTGACGCGCACACTCACAGCTTTGTGCAGACCGGTCAGATAGATTCAAAGTTTGGTGTCGCTCTTGAGACCGGAGAGGCTGAGGAAATTATCGTAAAGGCGGATAGTATGCCGAATATTAACGTTGTCGGCGTTCACTGCCATATCGGTTCACAGATTTTTGAGCTTGCTCCGTTTGAGCTTGCCGCCGAGAAGATGATGAACTTTATAGGCGACCTTAAAGATAAGCACGGTATTGTTATTAGGGAGTTAAACTTGGGCGGCGGATACGGCATCAAGTACACAGAAAGCGACACGCCGATAGACTATGACAAGTATATTCAGGCGGTGTCCGAGGTTGTTCGCGGCATATCCGAAAAGAGAAATGTGGAACTGCCGTTCATCGTTATGGAGCCGGGACGCTCTATTGTAGCTGAGGCAGGACTTACAGTTTACACTGTCGGCGGAGTAAAAGAAATACCCGGAATTAGGACATACATATCTGTTGACGGAGGAATGGGCGACAATCCGAGATACATACTTTATCAGAGCGAGTATGAGGCGGTGCGTGTCCGCAATCCTCTTGACGAAAAAAAAATTACAGCGACAATCGCGGGCAAGTGCTGCGAGTCCGGAGACATACTTGTTGAGAGCGCGAAGCTGTCCGAGATCAAACCCGGCGACCTTATCGCGGTGCTTGCGACAGGCGCGTACAATTACTCAATGGCGAGCAACTATAACCGAATTCCGAGACTTCCGGTCGTTATGGTATCCGGAGGGGAAACAAAATTGGCAGTAAGGCGCGAGACTTATGAAGATTTGGTTGCTCTTGACCTGTAAAACGGAGGTTATATATGCTGATTAATATTCTGGGCAGCGGCGGCATGAGCTGGAGTCAGAAGCTGCTGATGATACTCATATCAATTTTTTGCGTTCTGTTTTCACTGACCATACATGAATTGGGTCACGGCGCCGCAGCGTATGCCTTAGGCGACAGAACCGCTCAGGCACGCGGCAGGCTCAGTCTTAACCCCATACATCACATTGACCCTATCGGCGGTCTGTGTCTGCTGATTTTCGGCTTTGGCTGGGCAAAGCCTGTTCCGGTGAACCCGTATAACTTTAAAAATCAGAAGAGCGGAATGGTTATTACATCACTTGCAGGTCCCTTCACAAACTTCGTGCTTGCATTTATTGCTCAGGTCGG
>CANQKP010000036.1 GCA_947624495.1 uncultured Monoglobus sp.
GAAGAACCTGCCGAGGATGTTGAAGCTCCCGCTGAGGACGTTGAGGCGCCCGAAGAGGAAGCTCCCGCTGAGGACGTTGAGGAAGTTGTTGTTCCTGTTGAGACAGAGGACATTACAGCCGAGGACGTAGCTGAAGCTCAGGCGGAGGCTGCGGCTGTTGTAGGTGACGTTGCTACAGGTTCCGAGATCGCTATCGGTGAGATCACATCTGCCGAGGCGGGCGATTATTTCAAAGTAAGCGTTCCGTTTACGGTAACTGCGGCAGATGCTCCGACTCAGATGTCGCTGTTCGTTTACAACGTTACATCTCTTCTTGAGAGCGGAGATGTAAACAATGCGACCGGCTTTAAGTCCGAGACAGAGACACCCGTTGCTTATATTGACCAGTATGCGGGAACTGCGGAAGGCACATATACTTTCAGCCTGGCAAAGGATAAGTATAAGGTTGGCGACGTTCTGGTCGTAAAGATCGGCGGCAACAACGGCATTACAAAGCCCGACGCTAAGTCATACACAATCACGGGCGGCGGCGAGATCACTGTTAAATATGGTGATGTAAATCTTGATAACGAAGTTGATGCCAATGATGCAGCGGTAATTCTCAGATTTGTTGCAGCTAAGGAAGAACTTACGGTTGAACAAAAGGCTAATGCTGATGTTAACTTAGATAACGAAGCTGATGCAAATGATGCAGCAATTATTTTGAGAAAAGTGGCTGGCAAAGTAACTGATTTACCAGTTGCTGGCAACTAAATATACTGTTGCTAAATTCATAATTTTGGAAGGAGTATTAATTAAATGACAAATTTCAGAAAATATACAGCAATCATTCTTGCTGTTGCTATGATTCTTAGTGTTATGTCGTTTGGTGTAGTATCAGCTGCCGATGGTGATAACACACTTACGGCTTCAGTTACACCTTCGGTAAATACTGTAGCTCCCGGTGATACAGTTGATCTTACAGTAGATGTTTTTGCGCCAAATAAGGCATTTAAGGCTAATCTTGTATCATTCTATATTTATTTTGACTTGAATGTATTTGAAGAGCCTACAATTAACTATACGATGTATGAAGATCCTGATTTAGGCGAAATGATTTCTGACTGGGAAGGCAATTCTGGCTATAATGCGGCTGATAAGCGTATAGCTATGCAGTCAATGGGTACAACAATCAGAAAGTCAGATAATGCCAACTATAAGTCGGCTGCAACTATTTCATTTAAAGTTAAAGCTGATGCAACTATTGGAGAAACTGAGTTCACTGTAACACCGGTAACAGCACTTGATGGTAGCAGTGACTATGCTACTATTGAAGGAAAGAGTGCAAAGATTACTGTAAGTGCGGAAGCGCAGCCCACAGCTACACCTGAGCCGACAGCTACACCCGAAGTAACAGAGGCTCCCGCTACGGAAGCTCCTGCGACAGAGGCTCCTGCGACCGAGGCTCCCGCTACGGAAGCTCCTTCAACAGAAGCTCCTGCAACAGAGACTCCTGTAGTTACAGCGGCTCCTACAAAGGAACCCGAAACAACAAAGAAGAAGATTGAAATCGTTCTGCCCGAAGGCATTGATGTTGATGAGATTGAGATCACAACAAACGCCGCAACGGGTGAGAAGGTTACTTTGAAGAAGGATGCGGACGGCAAGTTCGTTCTTGAGGCAGAGGTTGGCGTTACATACAGCATTACCGGAGCCAAGAAGGGCGATCAGGAAGTAAGCCTTGACTTCTTCGCAAGTGATCTGTCGTTCAATACCGACGACGCTGATGCTAACGGAGAGGTTAGCGTAAACGTTGTAACAAAGGATAGTTCTGATGCTATCAAGGTTTCATTCGTTGAAGCTCCCGCAGTTGAGACTCTCGACGCAGGCGTTGACTTTGACATTGACGCTTACATAGCAAAGGGCAACACCATTAAGGTAAGTGTTGAAGACGTTGCTGATCCTTCTGCAACAGCTGATCCCGCGGTAACAGCCGCACCTCCCACAGAGGTTGAATACAGTGCTGACACAAAGGCTGACTTTGATTTCAAGACTGTTGACGACCACAGCGTTCAGGTATTCTATAAGAAAGTACCCGTAGTAGGATATATTCAGGTCAAGAGAGTCATCCATAAAGTTGGTATGACGATTTCGGCTCCTAAGGTTGACCAAGTACTGCCTAAGGATGCGGTTAAGGCTGTTCCCGGACACTATGATGTTCAGGTTAAGTGGTCAGTGATGGTTAACGGTACTGAGGTTGACATAACAGACGAAGCTTATCATGCTGACTATAAGACAACTTATTATGCGACGCTCGTTCCCGTTCCGCAGCACACAGACCTTGATGTTATAGCTGACGATGCTGAGTATTCTATCAACGGAGTAGTAGGAAAGTCCGTTCCGTTCACAACGGCCGGCAAGAGCACAGGCGTTACAGCCAACTCCGGTTGGGGTACAGGATCCGGCAGTGCGGCACCGACTGCGACACCCGCAGGTACAACGATCACACCTGTTCCGTCTGACGGAAAGCAGGTATTCGAGGATGTACCTCCCACATACTGGGCTTATGATTACATCATGGATCTCTACAATGCAGGTATTGTAAACGGCGAGTCGGCAACGATGTTTATGCCCGAAAACAATATTACTCGTGCAGAGTTCACCAAGATCGCTGTTAACGTATTTGAGCTTAAGGCTTCATCGACAACTTCACAGTTCACCGATGTAAAGACAACCGACTGGTTCGCGCCTTACGTAATCGCGGCAACAGAGGCAGGTCTCGTAAACGGTATTTCCGATAGCGAATTTGCTCCCAACGCTGACATTACACGTGAGCAGATGGCTACTATCATCGGTCGTCAGATGAACATGACTTCAACGACAGCTATGACATATCCCGATGCTGCGTCGATTTCCGCGTATGCTAAGGATTATGTTGCAGGTCTTACAGAGTACGGTCTGCTGAACGGCGATGAGAACGGTATGTTCAGACCTCAGGCGAACGCGGCGCGTTCAGAGGCTTCGGCTCTCCTTGACAGAGTATATGTTCTGACAAGAAGTGAGGAAGTTCCCGAAGACGTTCCCGAAACGAGTGAGGCTCCCGGTGCTACGACCGCTCCGTCAAACAACGGCGGTTTCTCAACCGGCACATCAGCGACAGCTGCTCCTTCGGCTACACCTGAGGCAACAGCTGATCCCGATGCAACAGCTGCTCCTTCGGCTTCGCCTGAGGCTACAGCTACACCTGCTAAATAATAAAAGCAAGTTCTTATTGGGACCCCAATTCGGGGTCCCTTTTTTTGTTGTAAAATATCGTGTAAAAATTTGTGCGGTTCAAATGCAAGGATAATTTCTCGGTTATTTTGAGTAAAAAAACAGCAAATAATAATTGCATTTTTAATCCGAATATGGTAGAATAGATAATATATAATATACTGCTTGGATTAGCTGTAATTATATAATGGTTATTATAAAAAAATTAAATAGAAAAAATAAAATAAATATAAAAAACACTAAAAGGAGGGTTTTTATGAAAACCTTAAGAAGAACACTGGCTATGATCTTGTGCATAGCCATGGTACTCACCACCTTTGGCGCGGTGACGGTTTCGGCGGCGAATTATGCCGACACATCCGGTCACTGGGCTGAGGGCGTGATCGACAAGTGGTCCGGTTACGGGGTTATCCAGGGCGACGGCGGTTATTTCAGACCGGACGACGCTATCACGCGCGCGGAAGTTGCACAGGTAACTCAGAATGTTATCGGCTACGCGACGAAGGAAAATAATACTTTTTCCGATGTAGATCCGAACGCATGGTATGCGGATGCGGTTCTGAGACTGGCAGCCGCCGGCACGCTCACGGGCAACGGCGACGGCACAATGGCTCCGAACGCGTACATGACGCGTGAGGAAGCGATGACGATGCTGGGCAGAGCGTACGGACTCACGCCGGTAAATACAACGGCGGGAATCACGCAGTATGCTGATTATCAGAGCGTATCCGACTATGCCACAGGCTATATCGGCGCTATGACAGCGGCAGGCTATGTAAACGGTTATCCGGACGGTACGATCCAGCCTCAGGCTACGATCGCGAGAGGCGAGTTTGTTAAAATTCTTGACAATATGATCAAGATGTACATAACTGCTCCCGGAACATACGGTCCGAGCTATGCCGGAGGAATTGTTATGGTCAAGACCGGCGGCGTTGTACTTAACGGCGTTGTTGCGAACAAAGTGGTAATTTCGCCTCAGGTATCCGGTGATGTATCCACAACAGGCTCGCAGATCAATGAGGGAGTGCTTAATCTTTCCGGTACCGCAACCGTTAATTCATCGACCAATAACGGTTCATCTCTTAACGGAGCTTTGGGCTTAGGTTATCCCGGCTATGGCGGCGGCAGTTACGGCGGCAGCAGTAATATGAGCAACACATATTATACCGTGAACTTCTATGTTGACGGCGAGTTCTGGACGGGCGTTAACGTAAGATATAACACGCTTGTTGATCTTCCGGGAGAACCGCAGCGCGAAGGTTACAAATTCGTGGGCTGGTACTCGACACAGGCTGATGCAAACACGGCAGGCAGGAACGGACTTATTGACCTTACGACAAGAAGAATAACAAGAAATCTTGACGTGTATGCCGGATTTGTAAAGGACGGAGAGACTGCTGCAACACCCGAACCGATAGGTGATCAGACATTTGACCCGAGCGATTCGAAGGATGTGGAAGTAAATCTTCCCGAAGCTGTTAAGGAAGTAAAGCAGGTAACAGTAGGCGGCAGCGTTGTATCCGCAGAAAGCTACAAAGTAGAGAACGGAAAAATAACGTTTACGCAGGACTTCCTCAAGAGTCTGCCGGAAGGCAAGAATGAAATAGTAATTGAGGACAGCGACGGCAGAACATATACAATAACGATAACGGTAGAAGGAAACGCGGAAGCAACACCGGGACCCGAAGCTACTGATGAGCCTGTTCAGAATTATCATAAAGCGACACTGAACGTTTCTGGCGGAACAGGTACTCTGGAAAGCGATGGAATTAAGCCCGCTGAAGCAAAAGCAGCAGACTTCACACCGATAGATAACACATATCTGCAGTATCTCAGCGAAGAGTATGATGAAGAAGGCAACACAATATACGGTTTTAAGCTAACGACTGCAAATGAAGGCGGCGCAGATAAGAACGGAGAAGTAAGCGTAACTGAGGCGTTTGGCAATGAGAACATGATGTTCTATCACATAAACGGAACTTCGCCCAAGATCTCGCCGAGCAGCGATGTGTCAAAGCTGTTGATGAGAGCCGGAACAATAGATGAGTTTGAGGGCGGACTGAACAACGTATTGGCAGTACAGGTACCGTATAACTGCGACATAAAGATAGTAGCGGGAAAGAGCGGCGGCACAGCTGGAGTAACCGATACTATGACGCTCAGTATACAGACGGGACTTAAAGATCCGAAGAACAAGGTAATGTATACATACGAGGCGGGAAGGAACTCCGTGGTAGAGTTGTTAGACTTATATCAGGCGAACGCAGGAGATATAGTATACTTCTGGTTTGAAGGAGTAAGCACGGGAGTGATGCAGAGTCTTACATTTATTAAGAGAGACGATGGAGCAACGCCCGACCCGAACGCAACGGCAACACCCGTGCCCGAAGTGACGGCAACACCTGCACCCGAAGCGACGGCAACACCCGCTCCCGAAGCGACTGCAACGCCTGTACCCGAAGCGACGGCTACACCCGCACCTGCGGCAACAAATACGCCTGCTCCCGAAGCGACGGAGGAACCCGCACCGGCGAATGTATATGAGATACTCGAAGGTTCGGAGGTAACAATTAATACAAAGCCTGATGTAGAGGGAAGCACTGCATCTATCGAAATACTCGGTGCGGACGGCACGCCTATCAACTTAGCGGTGGTTGACGGCAAGTTCACAATGCCGGAACATGATATTACTGTAAATGTTAAGTATGAGGCGCCTGCGGTTGAGACCGCAACACCCGCGCCTGAGGCGACAGCAACACCCGAAGCAGAGGCGACAGCTACACCTGAGGCTGAGGCAACAGCCACACCTGAAGCTGAAGCAACAGCTACACCTGAGGCAGAGGCAACAGCTACACCTGAGGCTGAAGCAACAGCTACGCCTGAGGCTGAAGCGACAGCTACACCTGAGGTAACAGCAACTCCCGGACCGACAGCGGTACCGACTTTGCCTCCCAGACCTACGGTTCAGCCCGGACCCACAGCTAATCCGGAGAATATAATCACGGTTGACGGCTCAAAGGAGACCAATGCCGATGAAAAGACCTTTAAGACGGTCAACGAAGCTATTGCGTTTGCAAAGTCAATGAACAGTCATGCGTCTGCGGATGACAGAATAGTGATCAATGTTGTTCCGAATACATATCGTGAGCAAATCATGATCGATGTAAACTATCTGACCATTCAAAAGGCTCCCGATACCGAGGGCGACGTTCTGTTCACATGGTACTACGGCATAGGCTATCAGTACTACAGCACAGGCAGCAACGGTTACTATGACAAGAACGCTTATGAGACAAACAAGGCGGCAGGAACAGTTGCTGACAGAGGCGTTGACAGATGGGGATGCGCTACTCGTCTTACTGCAAATAATTTCATAGCAAAAGATATCATATTCGAGAATTCATTCAACAGATATATAACCGAAGAGGAGATCGAAGACGGCGTTAAGCCCGCACCGGTTGGCGGAGTATATTCCGACACAGGCGGCAAGCCGGAAAGAAAAGCAGACTCTGTTGTTTACGGCAGAGACTTTACAGAGAGAGCCGCGGCGATCGCTATTGAGGATACCTGTGACAAGACAGAGTTCTATAACTGCCAGTTCTTAAGTTCGCAGGATACAGTATATTCCGGTTCAAAGGACAACCGCGTATACTTCAAGAACTGTACTATCGAGGGACAGACCGACTATATGTTCGGCGGCAACACTCTGGTATTCGATGACTGTGACTTTAACTGGGCAGGTTACGGCACAGGTTCAGCCGGCGGTCACGTAACAGCGGTTAAGAATGCTACTACAGAAAAAGGCTATCTGCTTTACGGCGGACGCGTAGGCATAGGAACACTCGGCGGAACATTCGTTCCGGGCGACTTTGGACGTCCTTGGGGCGGAAATGATTCACCGACAGCCGCTATCGGCGTAAAGGTCCAGAATTTACCTGACGGCAAGCCCTCTATCATGGATACAGGCTGGAGCAACTGGTCAACAGTCGCGAAAGAGTCTAAGTACTATGAGTATGGTACGTTGGATGCAAATAATACTCCTATCGACCTGGCGTCAAAGAACAGAAACGTTGCTCTGCCCGATGTTTGGGAGGCTCTGGTATTCAATCCGTACGCGTACCTGGTTCGCGAGGGAGACGACTGGGATCCCATGAACGTAAAACCCGTTTGGGAGCCTGTGATCGCTGATATGGAAGCGCTTACAATTCCCGAAAGCGACACACTGAAACTTGGTGAGAACGGTGTTTACACTGTATCCGGCAACTTCAAGCTGCCTGATGCTTATGAAGGCAAAGATCAGTATGATGTTCGCTTTACAAGCAATAACGAGAATTATCTCAAGATAGACGAAAACGGAAATGTTGCGGTAACAAGACCGGTCGAGGGAACAATTGAGACAACGATCAACGCGTACATTAAACTTAAGAATTCGCCTATGGCGGGTCCTGTAGGAGCATCACGCGTTATCAACGTTTCAATCACCGCTGACCCGAACATTGATCCCGCACCGTTTAATGAGGCTATGGCAAAGGCTAAAGCGGTTATCGACGCTGCATATGCCGATAAGAACGATTACGGCGTAACGCTTCTTGACAGACAGGCTCCGATACCTGTAGTAGAGGATATTGACGGCGTGAAAACAACCGTTAAGGCTGAATTTAGCGGATTTATCAAAGATGACGGTACGATCATAAGAAACGCATTTGCATCCGAGGCTTCAAACGGCACGGTTAAGTACACAATCGAGTGCGTGAAAGACGGCGCTCTGGTAAGAGAAGAAATCGCTTATGATGTATCGATCCCCTATAAGAAGGCGGATATTTACTATGATGACTTCGAGGGCGGATACACAACAATGGGCGGTTCTGTGATTGACGATCCGGAAGGCGTATCGGGCAAAGCTGTTCAGGGAGAGATCTCCGCGGCGTTTGACGTAACACCCGCCGAGGGCGACGAGGTTAAGGTATCGTATAAGGTTTACGGCACATCTGCCGGAAACGCAACGATCAAGAACACCGAAGGTGCTGATTACCTCGCGATTGCACCCACAGGTCTTGTTGAGGGCTGGAATACAATTGAGGTAACAATCGCAGCTGACAAGACAGCGACAATTTCAGTAAACGGCGGCGAGCCTGTGTCAGCGGGTACAGCCGGTGAAGGAGTTATGAGTTCGATCAGCTTTGTTAGCGGCACATATGATGATATTGCAATATCCGATCATACAGACGTAACAAAGGCGTACACCACATTCTGGAGAGCAAATGCAGGCGAGGTCGGCACACCCAAGGATACATACCTGATGAGAGGTCTGACGATCATGTACTCACCCGACAAGAAGGGTGCAGGCGGCGAGACAGGCGGCGTTAAGTTTGACTGTGGTCTGAGCAGCAACAGCGTAAACGGCAGATGGCCTGCTCAGGACGGTGCTAACCAGATTAAGTTTATCGCTCCCGCAGACGGTCAGTGGACAGTATATGCTATACCCGGAAGCGGCAAGACATTTAATGTCGGCAGCGAAGGGGATCCCAAGACCCAGCAGGGTGAGAACAAGCCGGTTGACGTAACGGTTGACGTTGTTAAGGGCGAGACTTATTATGCTTCCGTAGTCGGCTCAAAGGGCAACTTCCTCGGTGCAAAGTTTGTTCCCACAACAGAAGGCAGCGAGGCGGAACAGAACTATATCACATCGAAGTGGACCTTCCAGACAAAGGAAGGCTATCCCAAGGGTGATGATAATCTTCAGTACACTGTAAATGCCGGCGAAAAGTGGGACTATGTTGTAAAGAACAGTGTCGGCGGCAACTCAACAATGACTATCGAGGCTACCACGGGCAAGTGGGGCGGTCGCGATCAGGTTGACTGGATCGGCGTTGACGCGGAAGTTAAGCTGACTGTTCCGGTTGTAAACGGCAGTAAGATCACGGTCGGCGATACCTATTACGGCACAGAAACATACACTATCAACGGCAAAGAATTTGTAAGTGAAAAGACGCCCAAGACGTATACTTACTACGGCTTGGACAAGACGGTCGATATCGTGATTACTAACGGCGGATTTTTCAGAGATGTGACGGTTGTATCGCCCGAACATCCCTCCGAGGAGATACCCACTCCCGAACCTGAGAAGGAGATTGCGATAAAGGTCAACGGTCTTGATGAAGCAGATGCGAGCGCGGTTAAGATCATCGGTAAGCTTGACGGCGTTGGTAAAGCTCTGGACGTTGCAAACGGCGAGGCAAAGGTAACACTGGCGGCTTCCGGTAAGTATGAGGTCAGCGGTGTATACGGCGGAGCCAGCGCTTACACAATTCCTGCGGACATCACTGTAACTTATGACAGCGAGGATGTTGCGGTTGACGCAAGCAAGGTTGTTCCCAACGTAAACGGCGGAACAAAGACGTATCAGTTCGGTGACGGAAGCCAGGTTCCCACAGTTGTTGTAAACTGGACACAGTTTGTAACACAGGATGGTCTGGTCAAGTTCGAGAACATGAGATATCATAATGATCATGGCGTGACCAACGCAGCAACAGGTCCGTTAGTTATAACCATTAAGGTTCCGGCAGGCGCTTCAACAATTTCATTTGGCGGTTGCGCTTATGCAAGCGATACAACAATGATCACTGCGGAGAACGAAAGTGTAACACCTCAGAGCGCAAGTCAGAAGACAACGTCGGACAACAGCCCGATTGACTTCAAGTATGAAGGTGAGGCAACGGATCTTGTATTCTCAATCGACGGCGGATCAATCTATCTGCATAATATAAAGGTAGTATCTCCCGAAGTTATTGACCCCGATGCCACAGCCACACCTACCAAAGCACCGGTAACGTCAAATGAATATGAGATTTGGCTTAATGACGCAGCAAACTATGCGGATACTAATCCTACACAAGATGTTACAAAGCTTTCTGATGCTGTAATTGCAGATATGGCTGAAAAGGGCATTGCCTTTAATGATGAAACGGTATGGCATGACAGTCAGCATGGTCCGCATAAGATTACTACAATTAGCATTGATGCTATAAGTCCTCTCAGAATAACTCTCGGCGATTGTCAATACGGAGCGGCAACAGCTCAGGTATTCGCGGGAGATCAGGAGGTTGACAGCGCGGCTCTTAAGACCGGATGCTATGACAAAAATAAGCAGGGTCCTGTGGCGGTTTTGTATTATCCCGGACCCGATGCCGGCAGCGTTGAGGTAAGATTATCCGGAGGCGACGGTTATGTTCCGTATTTCAAAGTTGAGAACATCACCGTTGAGGATATCCCGAAAGAAGGGGCTGTGATAAACGGCACAATCACAGGTCTTGATGATGCTGACAAGAGTGTTGTAAAAATCGGCGGTAAAGTTAACGGCGCGGCGAGAGTCTATGATGTTACCGAGGGTGCGTTTACAATTAACGACCTTCTGGAGGGTGAAACCTTTGAAGTAACAGGTGTATATGGCGGTGCAAGTGCGTACAGCATTGCCGATTTGCCTACACTCGGTGCGGATAACGCAACTCCCGAAATTGCAGTAACGAAAGTGGTACCTGCACCCGTTAAGGGAATCAAAAAATACAATTTTGGAGATGGTACAATCAATCCTCAGCTTGGAAGCGTTTCTTGGGATAACTTTGTAACTCCTGATGGTTTGCTGACGATCAGAAATGTGAAGTTCCAGAGCGCGCAGCATGGTTACCAGGATACAAACGGAACAGTTACTATTGATGTTATGGTGCCTGAAGGCAATACCACTGTATCATTTGTCGGCTGTGCGTATGCGGGTGACAATGTAACGATCACACCGGTTGAAGGATCTACGGGTATTACTCCTGAGAGCGGAAATCTGAAAACAGCAGATGACGGAGAAAAAATTGACTTTACTTACAGCGGAGCTGCTACTACATTGAAGTTCCAGATTAATAAAAATAACGGAGCAATTTATCTCCATGGTGTTGAGGTAACGACTAACTAATCCGTAATTTTAATCGTCCCTTGGGATTTTCCCAAGGGGCGATTTTTATATGCGTGCCAATATGAAAAACATAGAACTGTGACAAAAATACGAAAACAAAAACAGTTTTTGGCGTCTTGTTCCCTTGTAATAAAAATTTAATATAAATCGCTTGACATGGTTTTGTCTGTAAATTATAATTATATTCGGGGAAGAGGTATTTCCTTAAATTTGCTAATAAACCAGCTTAAGAAACGGAGAAAATATAATGAACGAAGAGAAAAGAAAAGCACTTGATCTGGCAATGGGTCAGATAGAAAAACAGTTCGGCAGCGGCGCTGTTATGCGCCTCGGCGAGAAGCCGAACGCCAATGTCGAAGCCATTCCCACAGGGGCGCTTTCACTCGATATCGCCCTCGGAATAGGCGGTCTGCCCAGGGGCAGAATTATTGAAATATACGGACCCGAATCTTCCGGTAAGACCACCGTCGCGCTCCATGTTGTGGCTCAGGTTCAAAAAATGGGCGGCGAGGCGGCATTCATAGATGCGGAGCACGCTCTCGATCCGGTTTATGCCGAAGCGCTCGGCGTTAAGACTGACGACCTTATCGTGTCTCAGCCGGATACCGGCGAGCAGGCGCTTGAGATCACCGAACAGCTTGTGCGCAGCGGCGCGGTCGACGTTATAGTGATAGACTCTGTTGCCGCGCTGGTGCCGAGAGCCGAGATCGAGGGTCTTATGGGCGACTCCCATGTGGGTCTTCAGGCAAGGCTGATGTCACAGGCGCTGAGAAAGCTTGCGGGTATAATTTCAAAGTCGAATACCACCGCCATATTCATCAACCAGCTCCGCGAAAAGGTCGGCGTTATGTTCGGCAATCCGGAAACGACCACCGGCGGACGCGCGCTTAAGTTCTATGCATCTGTAAGACTGGACGTTAGGCGCATAGAGTCGCTTAAGGGTGACGACGGAGTTATGGGCAACCGAACAAGGGTCAAGGTCGTTAAGAACAAAGTAGCGCCGCCGTTTAAGGAAGCGGAGTTTGATATAATATACGGCGAGGGAATTTCAAAAATGGGCAATGTTATCGATACCGCCGTGGACTTTGATATTATACACAAGAGCGGCTCGTGGTTCAGCTATGAGGGCGAGAGGCTCGGGCAAGGCAGAGATAAGGTCAAGGCGATACTTGAGAGCAATCCGGAATTGGCGGCGGAGATCGAGAACAAGGTCCGTGAGCAGGCGGGACTGCCGCTGCTGGGTGAAGAAGGTACGTCCATGTTTGACGATGCGCCCGTTGAGGGTCTCGCAAAGCCCAAAAAGAAAAAATAACCGTTTTTCGCATAGGCGGACTTTAGGTTTCAGTGAATGGAGTGAATGACTTGGACAGCTACACAAGAGGAAAACATTTGGCGCTTAGGTTTTTGAGCGCAAGGATGTACACAACCCGCGAGATCTATGACAGACTTCGCAGAAAGGGTTATGATGATGAACTGGCTGAAAAAATCGTCAGCGACCTTATCGAGGAAGGCGCGCTCAATGACAAATTTTATGCCGAATGTTATATCGCCGACAGTGTGAACCTCGGCGCGAAGGGCGAGTATCGGATACGTCAGGAACTGCTGCGCAAGGGCGTTGCCGCGTCCTTGATCGATCGGGCGTTTAAGGAAGCTGATGTGGATTTTGACGCTTCGCTCAGAGAATATATAAAAGAGCGGCTCAGGGTCACCCAAATTTCCGATTACAAGGATTTGATGCGCTTTAAGGCATCTCTTGCACGGCGTGGCTACTCTTCGGGAGATATCCGCCGCGTCCTTCAGGAGTTTGAGTTTGATTTTTCAAAAGCCGCATGGGAGAATAATTAATGAAAAAGGTATCTATCGCATCCATGGGATGTTCAAAAAATCTGATCGACAGCGAGCAGATGACCGCTCTTCTCGAAAGCGGCGGCTTTGAGATATGCGATAACGAAGCTGACGCGGACGTTATGATCGTCAACACCTGCACCTTTATTGAAGATGCGCAGACCGAGTCGATAAACTGCATTTTAGAGCTGGCGCAGTATAAAAAGTCCGACAGCGGCAAGCTGCTCATCGTTACAGGCTGTTTGGCGCAGCGGTATAAGGAGCAGGTAATCCGTGAAATACCGGAGGTTGACGCGGTTGTCGGCACAAATGAGTTTGACAAAATCGTTGATATAATAAACGCGCGTTTGGGCGGCGGAAAGAGCAGCGTCAGCTGCACCGAAAAACCGCTGCTGTTTGAAGGTCCGCGGGTCCGCACCACGCCGGATTACACTGCCTTCCTCAAGATAGCCGAGGGCTGCGACAACCGTTGTACATACTGCGTTATCCCGTCAATTCGGGGCGCGTACCGCAGCCGAACCATTGAAAGTATACTCAAAGAAGCGGAGGAAATGGCGGAAAGCGGCGTTAAGGAACTTATCGTGATAGCACAGGATACCACACGGTACGGCATTGATTTATACGGCGAATATAAATTGGCTGAACTGCTCGGCAAACTGTGCGGGATCGACGGAATTGAGTGGGTCAGAGTCCATTATTGCTATCCGGAGCTGGTGACAGACGAGCTGATAGAAGTTATCGCGTCTCAGCCTAAGATTTGCAACTATTTTGATATACCGATACAGCATTCATCGGACAGGATATTAAGGCGAATGGGCAGACGCACCAACAGGGCGCAGATAACAGGACTGATCAAAAAAATCCGTGAACGCATACCCGACGCGGTCATCAGGACCTCGATTATCGTCGGCTTCCCCGGCGAGACCGAGGAGGATATGCAGGATTTGCTTAGTTTTATAGACGAGGCACGGTTTGAGCGTCTCGGCGTGTTCACATATTCAAGAGAAGAAGATACGCCTGCCTACGATATGCCGAACCAGATCGATGAAGACGAGAAGCGGCTCAGGCTTGAAAACGTCATGGTGGCGCAGGCGGAGATCGACGATGAAAATAATGAAAAGAAGATCGGCTCGGTACAGACCGTTCTGGTCGAGGGTCGGGACGATATAATAAAGAGCTATTACGGCAGGACCTATGCAGATTCGGTCGAGATCGACGGCAAGATATTTTTTAAATCAAAAAATAAGCTGAAGCCCGGCGACTTTGTCAAGGTGAAAGTCGATGAGGCTGTGGATATGGATCTGTTCGGCAGAGCTGTGGAGTAACGGAGGGATTTTTATGAGCTTGCCAAATAAACTGACGCTGTTCCGCGTTATACTTATTCCGGTGTTTATGGTGCTGTTCCTGTGCTGCGGCACGGTTGGGCTGTATCTGTCACTGTTGGTGTTTCTGCTCGCCGCGGCGACCGATTATTTAGACGGTCAGATAGCCCGGCGTATCCGGTGCGTTACCACCTTTGGAAAGCTTATGGACCCGATGGCGGATAAGCTGCTGACACTCGGAGCGTTGATCTGCTTCATGTCTGCGGACGTCCCGTATATCAACGCCGGCGTGGTCATGATCATAATCGCGAGAGAGCTTATCGTGACCGGAATAAGAATGCTGGCTCTTGAAGAGGACCGCGTTATCGCGGCAAGCTTTTTCGGTAAGCTCAAGACGGTGTTCCAGTTTATTATGATAATCGCTGTTATAATAAACCAAATCGTTGACGTTTACAGGGCGCCGATGTCGGGCGGTATAGGCAACTTTATTGTATTTGTGCTTGTGATAATCGCGGTTGCGCTTACCGTGCTGTCCGGTTTGGACTATGTATATAAAAACAGATATTTGCTTACGTTTAAGTAACATTTATGTTACATCAGTATGACAAGTATTGAATTTTTATCGGATTTATATTATGTTTTAATCGACAGATAGGATTGAGTGTATGAATATAATTATAGATGCCATGGGCGGCGACAACGCCCCCGAAGAAATCATCAAGGGCTGCGTTATGGCGGCAAATGATTTCGGTGAAAAAATCACCGTTGTGGGACGTGAAGAGAGGATAATAAAAATCCTTGACGAGTGCGGCTACAGCGGCAGCGGTATCGTAATCGAAAACGCAGATGAAATTATAAGCGGCGACGACGAGCCAACCGCTGCGATCAGGCAGAAGAAGAACTCCTCTCTCAGAGTAGGGCTTGAGATGCTGCACCACAGCAAGGGCGATGTGCTTGTCAGCGCCGGAAACACGGGCGCGCTGATCACCGGCGCGACGCTTATCGTTAAGCGTATCAAGGGAGTCCGCCGCGTGGCTTTGGCTCCGCTGATGCCGTCCGAGAAAGGATGCTTCCTGCTGGTGGACGGCGGCGCGAACACCGAGTGCAACTCTGCGTTTTTGAAGCAGTTTGCTATCATGGGTTCGATATATATGGAAAAGATCATGAAGATAAGGAAACCCAAGGTGGCGCTTATCAATATCGGGACCGAGGAGGAAAAGGGTACCGAGTCGATTGTCGAAGCCGGCAGGCTGCTCAAACAGACGCCTATCAATTATACCGGCTACATAGAGGGCAGGGACATACCTCTCGGCTGCGCGGATGTGGTTGTGTGCGACGGGTTTACGGGCAATGTTGTGCTTAAGTTTATGGAAGGCATGGGCATATTTGTAAAAAATGTGCTTAAAAATCTTCTGTTTAGCGGCGCGCGCTCTAAAATGGCAGCGCTGCTCATAAAGGACAAGGCGAAGGATTTCGCAAAACAGATGGACTATACGGAGTACGGCGGAGCGCCGATTTTGGGCTGCTCAAAGCCTGTGGTAAAAGCCCACGGCAGTTCCAACGCCAAGGCGTTTTATCACGCCATAAGACAGGCAATTGACATGGTAAACAACAATCTTGTGGACACGATAGCTGAAAACATCAACAGTTATTAGTCCGTTCGGGTAATCGCTGATTACACAGACAGAATATCAGAAAGGCAAGGATAATATGAGTGAAATATACGCAAAGATTGCCGGAGTCGGCAAATACCTGCCGGAAAAAATTCTTGACAACGCGTACTTTGAGAGCATTGTTGACACCAGCGACGAGTGGATAACAAAGCGTGTGGGAGTCAAGGAAAGGCGCATGAGCAAGCCTGATGAGTTCAGCTCGGATCTTGGCGCAAAGGCGGCTCGTGCGGCGCTTGAGAATGCCGGTATGAGCGCAGAGGATATCGAGCTGATCATTCTGGCGTCGGTGTCGCCTGAAATGTACACGCCTTCGTGTTCGTGTATGGTACAGGCAAAAATAGGCGCAAAAAAGGCGGCTGCCTTTGATATAAACGCGGCTTGTTCCGGCTTTATATTCGCGGCATCGGTCGCAAATCAGTTTATAAAGAGCGGTACATACAAAAATGCGCTGGTTATAGGCGCAGACACCCTTACAAAGATAACCGAGTACAAGGACAGAGCGACCTGTGTTCTGTTCGGAGACGGAGCCGGAGCAATGGTGCTCACCGCGTCCGGCGAAAAGACCGGTATTTTGGGTACTGTGCTGGGTTCGGACGGCGCGTCCGGAAACAATCTGACGTGCTGCGGTCTTAAGGCGAGCGCGGAGGATATCGAGCGCAGACCGTTCAGCGATAATTACCGAACGATTTGGATGGACGGTCAAGCGGTGTTCAAGTTTGCAGTAAAGACAATGGAGAGCGCCACGCAGGAGGTCGCCGAAAAAGCGGGCGTCGCAATCGACGAGATTTCGCTGGTTATACCTCATCAGGCTAACAAAAGGATCATAGATGGCGCGAGAAGGCGGCTTAAGCTGAGTGAGGACAGAGTATTCTGCAACGTTGAGAAGTACGGAAATATGTCCGCCGCCTGCGTGCCTATCGCACTGTGCGAGGCGTTAGAGCAGGGTAGAGTGAAAGAAGGCGAAAAGCTGGTGATTGTCGGCTTTGGCGGAGGTCTTACTTGGGGCAGCGCGCTGATCGAGGTGTAACTGCACTCATATAAGGAGGAAATATAAATGAACAGAATTTGTGAGCTTTTGGGTATTGAATATCCAATTATACAGGGCGGTATGGCGTGGGTCGCAACTGCAGAGCTTGCCGCCGCGGTGTCAAACGGCGGCGGATTAGGACTTATCGCGGCGGGCGGCGCTCCCGCGGAGGTCGTGAGAGAGCAGATAAAAAAAGCGAGGACCCTGACCGACAAGCCGTTCGGCGTTAATGTTATGCTTATGAACCCCAACGCCGACGAGATCATGAAGGTTATTGAAGAAGAAAA
>CANQKP010000037.1 GCA_947624495.1 uncultured Monoglobus sp.
GTTTCACGGCGTTTTTAGTGGAGCCGATAAGCGGATTCGAACCGCTGACCTATTCATTACGAGTGAATCGCTCTACCTACTGAGCTATATCGGCGCTCACAGATAAATATTATACAATAGTTTATTTCAAATGTCAAGAATTATTTTTAAATATGCTGAAAAAGAAAGCATTCATAAGGTTATTAGTTTTAATACAGAAAAACGACCGGCTGCAACAAAACCGGTCGTTTTTCTGTATGGGTAACCATTGATTAAATAATGTCTTGTGGTTCCTGTGCTGCTTGCTTGCGATAATTCTGTCATATCGCCCAAAAGCTACTTGCCATACATAAAGTATGCTGCATCACTTTTTAACGATCTGACAAAATTCCTGCCGACGCAATCAGCACACCATATTTAATCAGTGGTTACAATGGAGGGTTAATGAATAGAAATTTGCTTAAGTTCTTCATTCCAGTCGACTGTCATACCCAAGTTTTCGGAAATAAACCTGACCGGAATAAGAGTGCTGTCATTTATCAGCTCAGGCGCGGCAAGCATCTCAACGTTCTCGCCGTTTACCACGGCGGTTGCGGAGCCAATCGTCATGGCGACAACCGTGCCGTCTTTTTCGGCTGTTGCGGTTTGCGATGCGTCGTCCCATGTCACCGTGGCTCCCAAGGCTTCAAGTATCGCTCTGAAGCCGACAAGAGTAGTATCGTTCCTTGTCACCGGAGCAGTTGGGAAATTAATCCGCGCGCCGTTTACGAACACGGTTATTTCGGTATCGACGTTTCCGTTTGTAAATCTGCCGCCGCGTCCTCCGCCAAAACCTCTGCCGCCGAACATTCCTGAACCGGCGTTACCAATCGTGTTGACACCGGCTGAGGCGGTGAATGTCTCCTGCTGCTCGCCGTTTGTGCAGACCGTGTACTCGCTGCCGGATTTGATCTTATCGGAAGTGTATAAAATATTCTGATAGTTTTTGCTTGGACTGTATTTCATGATCTCGCTGCCGGTGGAAGTCTCGCGAATCGAGATCTCGGTTCCTCCGACCTGAGACGAGCTCAGATTTATGCTCAGTATCGGCTGACCGTCCGTGTTTGACGGGAGCTGATTCATGCCCGCTGCAGACGCGGCTGTAACAGTACCGCCGTTTATAAGCAGACCGCCTTCCGCGTCAAGAGCGCCGTTTCCGGCGTTGGTCGGTCCGTCCACTGTGACCTCGCCGCCGTTTATCGTCAGACTTCCGTTTGAGTCGATACCGTCTCCGCCCGCGTTGATATAAATTTTTCCGCCGTTTATGGTGATAGCGTGCGCCGCGGCTGTTTCATCGTCGATCATTCCGGGTCCGCCGCCAAAATTTCCGCCATGCGGCATACCGCCGTGCATCCGATTGGGATCAAATGTGCCTTGCGGCTGTTGACCGTCGAATTGGGACTGCTGACCGTTCATTTCCGGCGGTTGCTGTCCGTCAAATTGGGGCTGTTGACCATTCATTTCAGGCGGCTGTTGACCGTCGAATTGGGGCTGCTGACCGTTCATTTCCGGCGGCTGCTGTCCGTCAAATTGGGGCTGCTGACCATTCATTTCCGGCGGCTGTTGTCCGTCAAATTGGGGCTGCTGACCGTTCATCTCAGGCGACTGCTGTCCGTCAAAGACTTTATCGGATTGGGCGGAGGCGTCGGCTGCGTTTTCGTTTCCGGTGTTGACGCCGTCATCTGCTGATGTTATATTTATATTTCCACCGTTTATTGTAAGCGTTCCTTTGCTTTCGATACCCTCGCTTTGTTTTGAAGTGAGGTTCAGAACGCCGCCGTCAATAACCAGTTCTGTCCCCGCTTTCATGGGCTTGCCTGTCTCCGAAACCGCCGTGATGCCGCCGCCTGTGACTGAGAGCCTGTCGTTTGCCTTGATGCCGTGTTCGTATGAGCTGATGCTGATAGTGCCGTTCTCGATTGAAACATCGTCATCGCCGGCAATTCCGTGCTTGTAATTTCCGGTGATGGTTAAGCTGCCGCCGCCCTTGATTTCCAAATCGTCATTGGAGAACAGAGCGCCGTCGGCGTCATCGTAAGCATAGTCTTTGCTGTCCGTTAAGCTGTTTTCGGTGCCTTCGGTTATAGTGACAAACGCTTTCTCGGCGTTATCAAAGTATATGGCGGGACCGCTGCTGTTTGTGATGCTCGCATCCGACAGACGCAGCTTGACCTTTTCTTCGGAATTAACGTAAATCATGCCGTCGCTTAAGGTTCCGGTCACTTCAAAGTCTCCGCCCTTTGTGATAGCAATTGTGCTGCCCGACACGCTAATGCCGGAGCCGCTTACCTTCATGGTGTTCAGGTCGATGCTTCCGGTGTTGCTTTTCCATGCCTCATCATCAGCCGCGCTGCATGCGGTGAATGTGCAAAGCGTCATTGCAAGACATAATATAACAGAAAATAGTTTTTTCATCAAATCACTCCTTATGTATTTTTAATATGCCGCTGCGTTGGGCGCCGCGGTCAGAATAATACTGAGGTTTCCGTTGCGGCAGCGCAGCTCGTTTATAAATTCGCGCTCATCCTGTCCGCTGTCCATCGTGACGGTGTAGCACAGCTCAAACAGCGAGCCTAAGTCGGTGGTGTGGATCTTGTCGAGCGTATATTTTTTGGTATGCTTTTCAAGTATTTCATCAAAGGCGTGTTCATAATTCAAATCCTCCGGTATCGTGATCTTAAGATGCTTGCGCACGGTCTTTTTCTCAAACAGACCCCACTTTTCGCTTGCGATGATCACAAGGCAGAGAACCGCAACAAATATTGCGCCGTAAGCGTACAGTCCGACACCGCAGGCGAGACCCGCTGCTATGTCAAAAAATATAAAGCCTATGTCTTTGGGGTCGCCCGGCGCGCTTCTGAAACGTATGATTGAAAGGGTTCCCGCCAAACTGAACGCTCTTGCTATGTTGCTGCCTATAAACAGAATAATAACCGACAGTATGATCGGAAGCATGAGCAGCGTTATGGCGAGACTGCGCTGATAGAAGTCTTCATGCTGAGTCTTATAGTATGTGAATGCGATAACGCCGCCGAAGATCACCGCGACCGCCATTGTTATGATCGCCGATGCCACAGTGATGTCGCTTGAAACATTTGCGAGTATATTGTTAAATATATTATCCATCTGAATTGAACCTCTCTTTTTTGTATTATTACACGGCTGCCGCCGATGTTTTTTTGAGTTTTGCTTTAAGCATATTTGTAAATTCGGTGCCGTATTTTGAAAATTTCACGCGCTGTATTCCGTATTCGCTCAGCATATGCACAAGCCACAACGGTTTTGCTTTCGCTGTCTTGATCTCCATAAGATAGACATCGCCGTCAAGCAGCTTTTTGCCGTAATCTCCGTCCTCAAGATGAACATCGTAACGCCTTGAGCGTATGTTCTTGTCAAAGGATATACGAAGGTCGGGATTGTCTTTTTCAAAGTAAGCAATGCGGTCATACGCCAGATACACCTTGGGTTTTAAGCTGTATGTGTGCAGAAAGTAGTTTATCTCGTCCATGACCTGCTTGTTCATATAGTCCCTGCACTTGGGTTCGTCGCCGGTCTTTATAAATTCGTATGCCTCGTCAAGGCTCAGCATGGTTCTGCGCTTGTTCACAAGTCCGTAAGCCTTTTTCTTTATCTCAAGAAAAACCTTTGACGTTTTGCCGGGTACGCCGTAGGAGCGGAGTCGCAGTTTTTCCTTGTATGCCGGACTTTCCAGCGAGCGGCGGATAAGATAATCGTCGCCGGTGTCGTAATATATGTTCGCTATGGTGTACGGCTTGTGACCCTCGTTATAAGCGTCAAGCTCCATATGCTGCTCAATTACCGGTATGACTTTTTCGTATGCCGATTTGTCTAAAAGATATTTATGCTCATATCGGTTGAATATTTCAATTGCCATACTGTTTCCTCCTTCTTATGCTGATATTGTAAATGTCTTTCCTTAAAAAAACATTAAATTTTCGGAAAAATTTTATTTATTAATACATTGTTAATAAATTTAACAGTATGTACAAAAAAATGCAGTAAAAACCGTCAAAACGTCGGTTTACAATTCGGCGGCTTTGGGTTATAATTAATATAATTGAAATTTTTGGGAGGTAAAATGGAAAAAAGAGGGAAATTTTCAGGCAGTTTGGGGTTTGTGTTTGCCGCCGCGGGTTCAGCGGTGGGGCTTGGCAACATTTGGCGCTTTCCGTATCTTGCGGCAAAGTACGGCGGCGGTCTGTTCTTGTTGTTTTATATATTGCTTGTGCTGTCTTTCGGATACACTTTGATGATCGCGGAAAACGCCATAGGCAGAAAAACCGGAAAGAGCGCCTTGTGCGCATTCGGGGAACTTAACAAAAAATGGTCTTTTCTGGGAGTCATCGCGACGATAGTTCCGCTGATTATTTTGCCGTACTATAACGTGATCGGCGGCTGGGTAATTAGGTATGTAGCAGAGTTTGTGACCGGCGGTCACAGCGCCGCCGCGGAAGACGGCTTTTTTGAACAAATGCTGGCGTCTCCGGGACATCAAATAATATTTCAGCTTATTTTCTCTTTAGTCACGACCTTTATAATTTATCGCGGCGTGCAGGGAGGAGTTGAAAAGACGAGTACATTTCTGATGCCGATTTTAATTGTGCTTGCTGTTATTGTCGCCGTGTATTCGGTAACCCTGCCCGGCGCGGTCCTGGGACTTAAGTATATGTTTGTTCCCGATTTCAGGCATTTTTCGGTTCAGTCGATACTTGCGGCGCTCGGTCAGATGTTCTACTCTTTGTCACTGGCGATGGGAATTATGGTTGCGTATGGTTCATACCTGCCAAAGAACAGTGACCTTGAGAAAAACGTGGGCCGCATTGAGGTGTTTGACACAGGAATTGCGCTGCTTGCCGCGCTTATGATAATCCCCGCGGTGTTTGCTTTCTCCGGCGGGGACGAGACGGCTCTCAGCGCGGGACCGGGTCTGATGTTCGTAACGCTGCCGAAGGTGTTTGAGAGAATGGGCGCGTCAACGCTTATCGGCTCGGCATTCTTTATTCTGGTGCTGCTCGCCGCGCTCACATCGTCGATATCGATTATGGAGGCTATTGTTTCGTCTCTTTGCGACAAATTCGGCTGGAACAGAAAGAAGGCTGCGGTCGGTATCGGCATATTATCGTTTGTTTTGGGGCTGCCGCCTATTTTGGGCTACAGCTTATGGAGCGGCGTGACGGTGGGCGGCATGACAATTCTCGATATAATGGATTTCATGACCAATTCGGTGCTTATGCCGATATTGGCGCTGCTGACCTGCGTGTTCGTCAGTTATGTTATCGGTGTGAATGTTATACATGACGAGGTAATGCTTTCGTCCAAATTCAAGCGCCGCAGGATATTTGACGTTATGATAAAGTACATTGCTCCGCTGCTTATCGCGCTTATCCTCGTGTCGTCTGTATTAAACGCGCTTGGAATTATCAAGCTGTAAACGCGGTTTTACGATTGCCGCGGAATAATTTGTAAAAAGGAGCGGCATATGAAACAGGTGTACAGAACAATAAGCAAGAGAGCGGAAGCGGAATTCGTGGAAAAACGGTCCCGGTTTATCGCCACGGCAATGCCGGTCGAAACGGAGGCGGAGGCGGTCGCGCTCATCGAGGAGCTGCGCCGTAAAAACTGGGATGCGACCCACAATGTTTACGCTTATATAATAGAAAACAATAATATAATGCGGTACAGCGACGACGGAGAGCCGTCAGGCACCGCCGGTGTGCCCGTGCTTGATATATTAAAAAAGGAGGAGCTTACCAACCTTGTGGTGGTAGTGACAAGATACTTTGGCGGAATACTGCTCGGCACCGGAGGTCTGGTCCACGCATACTCAAAGAGCGCAAAGCTCGGCGTTGAGGCTGCGGGACCGGTGACAATGGCGCTGTGCCGCGAAACAAAGCTGCGCTGCGAATACACGATGCTCGGCAGGATCCAAAGCGAACTTCGGTCGCGCGGGCTTGTCTGCGGTGAGCCGACCTACAGCGACACGGTGGAAATTCCGGTAAACGTTCCGGTTGAGGATCTCGAAAGCTTCAAGGCGGACCTTATTGATTTAACCAACGCTGCCATAAGCTTCACCGACGGCGGCACACAGTACCGACCTATAGATTAATTATTGTAAATTATATTAAGCATTTCCCGAGGCGTAACAACGTATGGTTTCTTCGGGAAATGCTTTATATTTCCGGTAATCAAGTAAGCGTCAGTATTTTTCCTGGCTTCCATTACCACCTCATAAAATACGGCGTCATCCGGGTCAGGAAACAAATCTGTCTTAAGATCCGAATTTATAAAAACAGCTTTGGATTTTAAACCTTCGATCAAAGAGTATACTGCGCTTAGTGCAAAATGAAATTTGTCTCTGCTTAAGACATCGGTATATTCTTCTAATATTTCGTTATTAAGCAACGGTATGATATGTCCTTCGTCAATCGCGGCGATTATTTCCCACGGCGCAGAATTAGCTTTAAGCATTGCCGAAACAATTACGTTAGTGTCAATTACCGCGTAGTATTTCATTCGGCTGTACCTCGCTCATTCCGACGTTTGGTTCTGCTTTTTGTTATTTCTGCATTAATATCAGCAAGCGACATATCTGTAATTCCATATTTTTCGGCTGTTTTGTTCATTTCGGCAACAGACTGCATAATATTACCTTTTTCAAATGACTCAGGCGGCAATATCATACTGAAGGGAATACCGCCTATTGCAACGGACCTTTTCAAAAACATTCTCATAGCTGTGGAAAGATCAATACCAAGTCTCTCATAAATTGCAGTTGCTTCAGCTTTTAAATTATCATCAATCCTGAATTGTACAATTGAAGTAGCCATAATTATTCCTCCAAATATCATTCAAAAGTCTTATATTGTATTTTAATTGTACTATATTATATGATGATTGTCAACTATTAATTATATTAATTCTTTTATTTTAAAAATTATTTTTTTCCATACGGGCAGTGATTTGAGTACGTTTTTTGCGGCTTTGCGGCAGGTTTCCGCCGCAAGACGGTTTTCGTCAAAGCCGATCTCGTTCGGACCGTACGCCGCGGCGCTCACTGTGTCAACAGCCCGCTTCAGGCTTTCGCCGTCAATGTCGGGCAGGGTCTCGATAAGCTTTTCGCCGAAATCCGGCTCTGTGCCGTCATATTCTTTAAGAAGTCCTCCGGCGTGCAGCGTGTCGATCATTCTGCCGAACTCGGTCCTGCAGTTTTTATTCATTCTGCGCCGTATGCCACGAACCGTCAGAAGAGTGCCTAAAGCGCCGGCGATGAATGCTAAAATTATGCCGAAAACTATTCGTATCGGTCTTTCGGACCGCTCGTACATGGTGTAGTCGGCGAACTCTTCCTCGGCGTTCTCCGCGCCTTCGATTTTGTCCGCGTCCGCGTCGGCTGCTTCCAGTTCGTTTGCGCCGCTCCGGTTTTTGGGTATAAGGTTTATGTTAAGATTTAATCCCTCGTCCTGTTCCGCGCTTTCGGGAACGGAGTAGCCCGGATAGATTTCGCCCGCGGTTTCAACTGCCGGTGTAAATTCCACCGGCGTCCAGCCGTAGTCCCTTAAAAAAATTTCAACCCAGGCGTGGGAATTCTTGTCTTTAAGCACCGCGCTGTATGTTCCGTACTTCTGCCGCTCAAAGTCGCCCGGCGGTATCATATACCCGGTCACATATCTTGCGGGAACGCCGAACATTCTGTACATCAGCGTTGCCGCGGCGGCATAATGTATGCAGTAGCCCTTGCCGCGGTCAAACAAAAATTCCTCCACTACATCGCCGCTCATTGATGACCAGCCGGGCGTCAGCGTGTACTCCGCCCGCTCATCAAGCGTGTTTTTGATAAAGTCTGTAATTTCGCTCAAAGAGTCAAGATACTGCTCGCCGCACAGCTTCGTGAGCCTTGGCACTTCCCTTGTTGGAACGTGGGTGTAGGCTTCGGCAGCTTCGGACATATAGGCGGTTTGCAGGTTAAGGCACTGGTCCCGCTTGCGCTCAAATATCGGAAGCACATTGTTCCAGTTGATACGCATATCGCCTTTTTCGTAATATCGGAACCGGTAACCGCCGAAAACATATATCGTTTCCACTTGGCTGTAGTACGGCACATAATAGTTTTTTCCCTCGCTGCTGATATACCGCACAGCCATCGAGCGCGGGTTTGGAATTGTGTCATCCAGCGTATTGCTGTTCATCGTGAAATACAGACTTGAATATGTGTTTGTTATGCCGAGAATTCCCCAGCTGTTTTGGTATTTGTCTTGTATGCCGTTCAGCAGCGATGTGTCGTCGGCGGCTTCCCATTCGCTGTTGTGGTATTCGCCGCCGACAAATCCTTTAAGGTACAGCGGCTCCTGTGGCTCTCCGGTTATTTGGACAATAAGCTGCTCTCTGTCGGTCAGATAGTTGTTGAAGCGGCTCAGGGCTGCGTTTTGCACAACATCGGTATTTTTGCCGGTGTACTTAATTATCGCTCGGTATATATTTCCTTCGGCGGCACAGGTAAGATCGCTCAAAGCATCCATTCCTGCGTATATTGCCGGAGCCGCTGCTGCTGTAATGATCGCTGCTGCCGCACAGGCGGCAGCGGCGCAGAGAGCGGTCGTCCTGCGTTCGGTGCCGCCGAGGCGTACGCCCCGCCGCGGTGCAAATCTTAAGCTTTGGACTGCGGAAAGAATGACAAACAGTGACAAGACGAAAATTGCCGCCCGGCATTTTCTCAGTCCAAGCAGCGGTGCTGTCAAAATCAACACCGGTGCGACAAGGCGCAGCAAAACGCCGATTTTGGGCAGTCTCAGCGCGAGGAACAGCAAAACGGATATTGTAGGCAGCGCTGCGAGAATTAAAAATGTTATCGAGGGCGGTTCAGCCAAAGCCTCGCCCGCCAGAGCTTTCGCCGCGCAGACTGCCTGAGCCGAAACCATATTGTATTTGAGTATCACAGCCGTTCCGGAAATTATCAGAACAACAAGCGCGGATCTAAGAAAGTAACTGCGCTTATAAAAATATATATACACGATCAGAGCGCACCAAAAAAATGCCGACGGATATACAATGTACGGGTGAAATACAATACCGCCAAAGCTGCCAAGCCACAGCAGCAGACCCGACACGCCCGCAAGCAAAAGCAAGAACATAAAAACCGGACCGCCGCAGCGGTCATTATTTTCGGTCTCGGTTATTTTGATCTTTAGCGTATGGTCCACACTCCTTTCAAGACTTTACGGCAAAACGCAGCCGCTGCCAAGCTCACTGAGGTAATCGTCCTCGGTGAATTTTTTCACTGCCGCGCCGCCTGCGCAAAGCTCAAGGTCCGTGCTTAACGTGATTGCGTTTGGATTTTTAATCGCGCGGACGCCGCCGATCTCTGCTTTGTATATCTCAAGCAGCAGCGGGCGCACCTGTTCTCTGCCGCTCACCATAAAGGCGGAGGTGTGCGCAGTAAAATATACCCGCACTGCGGAGGCGGAGTCAAGCAGACCCAAAACAAGCGCCGACAGTATTTCATAAAATATGCTCATCCGCTCGGTTGTGGTTTCTTTGCCGGATATAAGGTAAAGCTCCGCTATAAAATCGGTCTGCTTTTCAAGCTCTTTGACCCAGAGCGTTCCGGTCCGCGCGCTCTGGTTCCTGTGTATCAGTTTCGCCGAGTCGCCGTCGCGGTATTCGCGAAGCTGCTTTACTTCAAGGTCGTCACCGCCGCGCGGCGAACTGCTTCCCGCAAATCCGCTCATTCCGAATGACGGCGCAAGACTTATGTTCATGCGGTTTTCGCGGGGAAAAACAGCGAGGTTTATTTCGCTTTCGATACATTTGGGCGCGCTGAACAGCCCCAAAAAGTCCGAAACATAAAGCCTGTCCGCTCTGATTTTGAGAAGTCCGCAGTAGGGCGCATAAACATCAAAGCTCAGCTCTCCGCTCGACTTTGGCTCAAGACTGCCGTACAGCCGTTTTTTGATCGGCTTATCTGCGCCGTAGCCGCAGCAGACGCGGACGCAGAACCTGCCGACCGGCAGTCTGCTTTGGTTTTTGCAGCTTATATTGCACCGGTATTCGGAGTTTACAGCCGCCGCGCCTGTCTCGGATTTAAATTCGGCGCTGACGCTTCTTCGCAGCAGTCTTGACACGGCAAACATTACCGGCAGGATCAGTAAAGCCGCAGCCGAAAATATCATCAGGGGCGTGAGCCTGTACGCGCCCGCAATATAAAACGCAGCCAAAGCGATGATCGCCCAACAAATCTTTTTCATCGCCGCTCTCCCATCGGCGGCTTATCGACCGCGCGCAGGATATCGTCGATTATCTGTTCCTTCGAGACGTCTTCGGCGCGGGCGGTCATGCCCGGAAAAATCCTGTGCATGGCGACGTATTTAAATTGTTCCGAAACATCGGATGGAACAACAAACTCCCTGCCGTCATACCACGCTGCCGCCTTCGACATCTTGACCAGCGCGATAGTGGCTCTCGGTCCGGCGCCCTTTTCCAAATACCTGTGTCCGCGGGTCGCCGTTACGAGGCGCAGAATATAGTCGTATATTTCATCGCTTACGTAAGTCTTTTTAGACTCGGTCTGGAGGCGCAAAAGTTCATCTCTGCTGAGTATTGGTGAAAGCTTCGCCAGCTTGTCCGAGCTGTCGGGCGATTTTGCCATTTGAAGTTCGCTCTCAAAGTCCGGATATCCAATCGTCATGGAGATCATAAAGCGGTCGATCTGTGAGTCCGGAAGGTATTGTGTTCCCGCGCTGCCGAACGGGTTCTGGGTCGCGATTACAAGAAACGGCTCCGGAACGTTCCTTGTCACGCCCTCTGCGGTAACTCTGCGCTCTTCCATGACCTCAAGCAGAGCCGACTGGGTCTTTGGCGAGGTCCGGTTGATCTCATCCGCAAGCAGAAGGTTGCAGAAAACGCTGCCCTCGTGGTACACGAACTTGCCGTCCTTCGCGCTGTATACCGAAAATCCGGTCAGGTCCGACGGCATAACATCCGGCGTGAACTGTACGCGATTGCATTCAAGCCCCAATACCCTTGAAAACGCCAGAGCCAGCGTGGTTTTACCCACGCCCGGTATATCCTCAAGCATGATATGCCCGCCTGCCAAAAACGCCAGCATGATCTCCCTTACCTTATCGTCCTTGCCGATTATTATATTATTTACTTTTTCCGCGGCTTCCCGCGTTTTGCTGCTTAAACTGTTCAAATCATTACCTCCCGCGTATAGGATATCTTAAATATATTATATAATACCGCAAAAAATCAATCAAGCACAAAATGTAAACATTTTGATAATTCTAGACCGATTGAGCCGTTGGGCGGTTTTATCAGCAAATAATAATAGTATATAAAGAAAAAGTTCTTGACAGATCGTTATGTGTACGCTATAATGTACATATAATAATATAGGAGGCGATACTGTGACCAACACGAATATTACAAATTTCAGAAAAAATATTTTCGGCTATATAAATCAGGCGATTGAATACAACGATGTTATCAACGTAAGCACGAAAGCCGGAAACGCTGTGATTTTAAGCGAGGCTGATTATAACGGACTCATGGAAACACTGTATTTGTCCAGCGATCCGAAGGTGAAAGAAGAAATCGTGGAAGGACTGCGTACACCGCTTGAGGAGTGCGTGGACGAAAGCGAGGTTTCATGGTGAAATACAAAATCGTATACACAAAGGCGGCGCAGAAAGCAATACCAAAGCTGAAAACGTCACGGCTTGATGAAAAGGCAAAAAAGCTGATTGAGCTGCTGCGTCGAAATCCTTATGAATCACCGCCGCCTTTTGAAAAGTTGACGGGTGATTTGAGGGGTGCGTTTTCAAGACGGATCAATATTCATCACAGGCTTGTTTATCAGGTATACGAACAAGAAAAAACAGTGAAGATCATCAGTATGTGGACGCATTATGAAAACTGACCGATTAAGCCGGTGTAATTTTAAATTATGTTTGAGCTAAAAAATCACCCTCACGCTTGACTGCGTGAGGGTTGCTTTTTATTCGGCTTTGCTGAACTGATCCTTGCCTACTCCGCAGAGGGGGCATACAAAATCATCCGGCAGATCTTCCCACTTGGTGCCGGGAGCAATCCCGTTGTCCGGATCCCCCGCCGCCTCATCATAGATATAGCCGCAAATATCGCAAACGTATTTCATGTTTTCACCTCCGACATAATTAATATGCTTAGAATTTAGCCGGGTATTTATGCCGGCAAGTCCATTATATTACAGTTTTTATTTATTGTCAATATCTGCTTTTCTCCGTCTGCGGGCTATCAGAACGATTGCGGCAAGAGCCAGTACCGCCGCCGCAATTATTGCGGCGATGACCCAACGATAGTCAGGTTTGTGCAGAACGGTGAACGCGCCCTCGCGGTCGGTCTCAAATATCAGATAGCTGCCGTCGCGCTCCGCCTTGACGATTTCGGTCTTTCCGTCAATGTTAACCGCGATACAGTTGCCTCTGCCGTCCTTGTCTCGGATGTGTACCTTCATTTCGCCGCTGTAGTCCGGACTGACGTCAAACTCGTAAGCCGCCAAAGGCACGCATCCGCTTGGGAATGTGCCGCGCACGTCCGTTTCGGAGGCTGTGACCGAGGTGTTGTCACGGAAGTTTCCCTCAACCAGCAGAAGCGGAGGGTCGTCCTGTGTGGCGATTGTTTTAACGGCGTCAACATACTCCGCCGAGAACACCGTGTCGCGTATTATCGGCTCCTCTGTGTCCGCGCTCCAGCCGGGGCAATAACCGTCGCGGTACTCAAGCTCCGGAACAACGGACTGATCAAGAGTATCGCCATAGTTCACCGTCGCCTCGTAAAGCGTATTGCCGTCCACCACGAACTTTACATCGAATTTGAAAAGCGCGAAGTCCGCGGATTTGGCTTTAAGAAGCGAGCCGATGTCAGAGTCTCCGTTTTCGCTCAAAACTCTGTTTTGAGGAAGATAAATATCTCCGCTTCCCATATACCACTTATCATCGGTAAATCCCGTCATTCTCGGCGGCAGAGTGTCCGTTCCGGTGATTTCGTCCGGCAGCAGAGCCACAGCCTTGCCTTCGTAGTCGGTGCTGTCAATACCGCTTAAGTTTTCTTTTATAAAATAGTTATCGATCACGGTCCCGTCAGCCTCACCTGCAACAGCGCCGATTTTTTCGGTTGTTCCGTATATCCGCGGCAGGGCGTAGCACCTGGCGATAGTTTTGCCGCTTCCGGCGATACCGCCGATAAATTTGCTGCCGCTCAGATCCGATATTGCTGCGCAGTCGTATATGCTGCCGCCTGAGCTTCCGGCAATTCCGCCGACCATTCCGCCGCTCTCGCTGTTGGCGTTGGCGTTTGTGACAGAATTTTTGATAATTCCCATCGCGGCGTCGCCGACAATTCCGCCCGCGTAGTCTTCCTTAGAGCTGATCTCGCCCTCGCTTATGCAGCCGTCTATTACCGCCTTAACATACGACGAGTCGTTAATTATGCCGCCGTTTGACAGTGTGATGTTGTTTCCGTTCTTTACAGCCGATTCTATCCCTATCGTGCCGCCAATGCCGCCTACCGCTGTCTGTCCGCTGACCGCGCCGCTGCTGAAGCAGTATATAACAAGCGCGTTGTCGGTGCTTTCGCCGGACACATCTCTCGGCAAGTCAACGTCAACGCTGTTGATTTGCTTCAGTTCGGACTTAAGCTGATCATCGGTGAGATTGATCGAGTCCTCGGCGTAAGCGGTCATAAATATCAGCTCCCGCGCCGCGCCGAAGAGATTTCCGGGGCGGAAGGTGCTGTGAGGCAGGTTATGTATCTTGTCACGCACGTTTTGGATTTTTTGCTTTGTGTCGTTTATGCTGTTCTTGACCGAGTTGATATCCTGCTGGAAATTATAGAGCGTGTCCTCAGCCTGCTCAAACGGACCGGACACTGCTCTTGCAGCCGCGCTCGCGCTGTTTCTCAGCGAGTCTGTGGCACGGGTGACCGAGTCCAAAGCGTTGTCCACGTTTGTGGATGCCGGGTCGATAACAGACTTTTGCAGATAGTCAAGCCGCTCGTCAAGGCGGTTAAGCCCTTCGTCCACAGCGTCAAAATCTCCGTTGTTGTATGCCGTGTTTATGTCATTCACCATACCGTCAATATCGCCTATAAGAGTGTTCATGGTATCGGCGTTTCGGGTTATGTTATCAGTCATGCTGTTTATCCGGCTTACCGCGTCGTCTATGTCCGTGCGTGTGCCGCCGCCCAGACTGTCGAGCAACGAGGAACCGCTGTCCGCGACTTGGTTCAGAGCGTTGTTAATGCTTTCTGTTGTTGATGATATTGAGTTTAAAACGCCGTCGTTAAGGTTGTTCATGCGGTTATTGAAATTAGTCAAAGGACTTTCGGCTCCGCTGACGCGGTCAAGAATTCCGTTTAGGTCGCTGTTTATGTTTTCGCGCAGAGAGTCGGCGCTGCCGGAGGCGTTGTCGATGATCTGGTTTACGTCGCTGCTGACCTGAGTGCGGAATTCATTTAAGTCGTCCTTTACCCGGCTGAGATCCTCAATGCCTATGCTTGTGTACGGTTCAAATCTTCCGAATATGCCGCCTACGCTCTTCTCGCCGAATATGCTGCCGGAGTTGCGGCTTGATGTGATGCAGCCGCTTTGGTTCCCGGCAATTCCGCCGATGTTCGAGCCGACGTTCTTGTAGCCCACAACGCCTTGGTTGTCGCAGGCGCTGACAATGCCGGAATTGCCGCCGCATATACCGCCGACATTGTGGCTGTCCTCTACAGGGTTGTAATTTACGCCGCCCGTGTTCACCGACTTTTTGATCACGCCGGAGTTTATTCCCGCGATACCGCCGACATTGCTTTTGCCGCTGACCGTGGCGGCGTTTAGGCAGGCTTCGATAACTCCGCCGTCGGCGTTTTCTCCCGCAATGCCGCCCACGACATTTCTGCCCTCGACTACGCCGTCAAAGGCGCAGTTGACGATTTTGCCCTTGTTCTTTCCAACGAGTCCGCCCAAGGTCACCGCTCCGTTATCCTGGGACTTCACGGTGTTTATTCCGGCGTTTTCCGCCACATTCCCGATTATCTCTCCCAAGGAGGCGGACGCGCTGTCGGTGGATGTCGCCTTTATGCTGCCCGAAATATTAAGGTCGCGTATTTCTCCGCCCTCGCCAAGCTCAAAGCATAAAGCCTTTTGTGAGCCTTCCATATTAAGCTTTATTCCTGTTATGCTGAAGCCGTTTCCGTTAAAGGTACCACAGAAGATTTTCATCGGCTCAAACTCTGTTTCGCTCATGTCAATGTTTTTAAGCAGCGTTACCTGCATATCCCTGGAATAGCTGTCATAGGTGCAGTTCTTTGTCAGCGCCGCGAATTCGTCGGGCGTTGAAACTGTTATCACTGCTCCGGTTCCGCCCTCGGAAAATACCATGCCCTGGCAGAGCAGTATGGTCGCGGCGACGAGCGCCGCGGCGATCCTTCTTATATAATTATTGTTCAGCATTTTTTTCACCTCGTTTAAGTTTTTCCGGCGGGACCTCCGCCATATTGTCAACAACGGCTTTGACCTCGCCTTTGATAACTCCGTGTACCGTTCCGCTGATGTAGCCGTTTACATATCCGTTTATCCTGCCGCTGACATACACCGCGCCGGTGTGTTCTTTTTTCTCCTTCGTCTTTATGACAAAGGCTCCTTTTTCCACCAGCTTGTCAAACACAATAACTATCTGAGGCAGAAGCGTCATTACCAGTATTATCGATATAAGGGTTCCGCGTCCAAGGCAAATTCCGAGTCCGGAAATAATCGGATTTGTTGATATGAGACCGATCAAAAATCCGGCGATCATCAGTATCAAACCTGATGTAAGGATCGTTGGGAACGCGCCGTTTATCGCGTCCACGGCGGCAGCCTTGTTTCCTATCTTATGCTTTTGCTCAAGGTACCGGTTGGTGAACACAATGGCGTAATCTATCGTGGCGCCCATCTGTATCGAGCTGACCACCAGATAGCCTAAGAAGTACAACTTTTCGTGCATCAGATACGGGAACGAGAAGTTTATCCATATGCTGCCCTGGATGGTGAGTACCAGCAGTACCGGAACGCTTGAGGACTTAAATGTCACAAGCAGTATAAGCAGCACCGAGATTATCGTGAAGAAGTTGATCTTCTGGTTGTCGCCGCTGAACGATGACTTAAGGTCAAGAGCGGCTATCGCGTTGCTGACTAAGATCGGATCGTCATAGTACTCCGAGACGGTTTCGCGGATCTTGTTGTGAAGGTCGATAACCTGATCGCTCTCGTTGTCTCCGGTATAGGTGAATACCAGACGGGAGTATTCATCGCCCTCAAGCTGCTTGCGTGCGTCTGTGACCTTGTCGTATACCTGATTTATGTCATCCGTCTCGTCGCCCAAGTCAATTACTCCGTAGTCCATCTGCTCATGTACAAACATAAGTATGTCGATTATGGAAACGGTGTATGTGTTCACATCTCTGAAAATCGGAGCGTATTCCGAGACCGACGCGCCGTAAGCCTGAAACAGAACATGGGCGGTTTCTATATCAATATCCATAAGCTCGGCAAACTGCCTCGGAGTCACCTTGTCGGTCAGGGTGTACCCGTCTCCTGCGTCCACATTGGCAAGACCCAAAGCCGACGAAATACCGTCAAACCCGCTCACGTCCTGAAGAATTTTCTTTTCTTTGTCATAGTTGCCCTTGGGTATGATGACCGCCAGCTGACCGCCCGCGTCAAAGGTGCTGCGTATCCTGTTCTTTTCCGCGCGGCTGTCGCTTATGCGTACGCCGGAAACGGAGCTTTCGTCAAAGGCGAACTGGCACATTGACGAAAGAACTACAGACACAACGATTATTACCGCAAAGAATATCGGAACGACCTTTCGGGTAGCAATAACAAATCTGCCCCATGCTGAAATGTCCGGAATATAGTTCCTGTGTACCGTCTTGTCAATAGCGTTTGAGAACATA
>CANQKP010000038.1 GCA_947624495.1 uncultured Monoglobus sp.
GTATAGCCCTCCCCGAAAGCGGTTCGGACACCGGGTTTAAGGACGCGGACAAAAACGAGTGGTACGCGCCATACGTCAAGGCGGCAGCCGACCTTGAGATAATAAACGGCTATGAGGACGGGACATTTAAGCCGGATAACGACATAAGCCGCGAGGAAGCTGCGGCAATAATCTGCCGCGCGGCTGAGGCGCTTGATATTGATATTAACTCCAAACGTCTTAACATTAACTTTAAAGATGAAAACGAAATACAGGATTTATTTGTCGGATATGTGGACAAGCTTTATACCGCGGGCATAATAAACGGTGATGACGACGGCTCGTTCCGTCCGAATGACAGCCTGAGCCGTGCCGAGACCGCGCAGCTGGTCGAAAATTTGCTGACTGCCCTAAGACCCGAACCCACGGCAAATCCGGAGGAGACGGCGGATCCCGAACAGGAACCCGAAACACCTCTTGCCGGCAGAAAAATAAAGACGGCGGCAGCGGAGAAAGAGGAAACATCAGAGCCTGAAAATACGGCGGAACCGAGCGAGACAACGGAGCCTAATGCGTCGGCGGACCCGACTGAAACGGCGGAACCGAGCGGGACTGCGGAACCGAATGAGTCGGCAAACCCGACTGAAACGGCGGAACCGACCAAGACTGCCGAACCTAATGCGTCGGCAGACCCGAATGAGACAGCGGAACCGACCGAGACAGCGGAACCCGGACCCACAAACGGACCTGAGGAGAGCTTTAAACCGGATGTTGTTTATGATTGCAAGAGCCTTGACGAGCTTTATTCATACGTCAATCTGTCCGCCTACGAGGTTCCGGACGACAGCAGCAGAGACGCTTTTTACGATGACTTCACCACGTTCCAGCGCACCGCGGCGGGCGACGCCGAGGCGGTATATAAAATACCATATGCCGAGAGGGTGCAGGTCGTGTCATACTTCTATGCAGGAGAGCCGCTGGTCGATATGACATTTGAAACGTCCAAGGACGGCAGGATATGGAACGCGGCGGAATGTGCGGGCGACCACCTTGCCGCCGAGGGCAAGTGGACAAGAGCGGTGTATAGGTTTGACGTGCCGGGCGATGAGCCATATGTCAGGCTCGTGTTCCCCAAGACGCTGAATTCATGGACGCCGGTCGTGTCCGAAGTCTCTGCGGTATGTGGCAGCGCGAAACCCGCGGGACTTAAGATCGACGGTGACGACACGGTCATTGTTCCAAGATACGACAGTCGGATATATAAATACGACGCTTATTTGGTCGACCAGATAGGCGAGCGGTTTGCTGCCGCCGAGCTTTCGGTAAAGAGCGGTGAAATTCCCGATTTGACCGTCTCACCCGACGGAGACATTGAAATCAGAAGCACATATCCGGACGGAGCGAAGTTTACTTTAAGCGCCGAGGCGCAGGGATATTCCGCCGAAAAGACGGTTACTCTCAAGGCGGCGCTTCTGGGTGATACCGACGGCAGCGGGACCGTGGACAGGACCGACCTTGACGCGGCTGTGTCCGCTTACGATAAAACAAGCGGAAACGCGGACTGGAAAGACGTTCGCGAATGTGACATTAATTCGGACGGAAAGATAAGCGTTATTGACATAGCGTACATTTCCCGAAAGGCGGGCGGCGCAGATGAGTAAGTTCAGAGCCGCGGGAGTGGTCAGCGAGTCGATAACCGACGGCGAGGGCATACGGTACGTGCTGTTTGTTCAAGGCTGCCCGCATCGCTGTCCGGGCTGTCATAATCCCGAAACTCACGATTTTTCGGGCGGCTATGACGCGGATACCGATGAAATATTTAAGGAATTCAGTAAAAATCCTCTGCTCAGCGGTATAACATTTTCGGGAGGTGAGCCGTTTTGCCAGCCGGAGCCGCTTGCGGAGCTTGCCGAAAAGGTAAAGGCGGCGGGCAAAAATGTGACGGTCTACACCGGATATACTATTGAGCAGCTTTTAAACGATGGCAAGAAGAACAGCGGCATTATGAAGCTGCTGGACCTTGCAGATGTGCTTATAGACGGCAGATTTATTATTGAGGAAAAAAGCCTGACCCTAAGATTTAGGGGCAGTAAAAACCAGCGGATGATAGATGTTCAAAAGACCCTGAAAAGCGGCGGAAAAACTATATATACTTTTGAGTGACGGGAGACAGAAATATGCGAAAAATTTTATCTTTAATCTTGGCGGCTGTGATCTGCTTTTCGGCTTTTCCGGCGGTATTTGCCCGCAGCGGAACGTCGGATACAGACGTGTTTGACGACTGCGCGGACTTCAGCAGGACCGCGGCGCACAGCGACGGGCTTGCGACCGATGTGGTAACTGATGAAAACAAGTACGCTTTCAGCGGCGACGACACCCATATAATCAGAACAACAGCCGATGCGGAGTGGATCGAATATAACGTTCAAAAAGGAATGTACTTTATATTCAACACCGCGTTCTCGCCCGAAGAGGAAATTTCACACTTCACATTTGAATATACGGCGGACGGTGAGAATTGGCAGCCGTATACGCCTGGCATCACGGTTGACACCGTGGCGGACAAAAAATGGGTCACCGTCCATTATAATTTAAAAAGCCTGCCGCAGAACGCGGCTAAGCTCAGGCTCACGTTCGGCAATGTGGACGGCACGCCGTGGTCGCCCTGCATCGAGAGCGTGGAACAAAAGCCGCTCGACCCGAACGAGATCGGGTTTGTGGACTGCGTGGGTACCGAGTATTACCGCGCGACCACCAAACTCAAGAATTTGGGATTAGTCAGCGGATACTCGTCCACCGAGTTCGGTCCCGAAGGAACGATAACCCGCGCCGAGTTCAGCTCCATGATCTCAAGGCTGCTCGGTCTGAGCGAGACGGTGAACCCAGAATTCCACGGCAATGTATTCGGAGATGTGGACAGCGGCTACTGGGGCGCGGGCGCGATATATGCCCTTTACACGCTCGGAGTTGTGAACGGCGACGAGAACGGGAACTTCAATCCGGAGAGCAATATCATGTTCCAGGACGCGGTGAAGATCATCGTGTCGTCCCTCGGATATACCGTGACAGCTATGGACAAAGGCGGTTATCCCGACGGATTTATCCGCGAGGCGTCCCGTCTTTCGCTTATGCGCGGGCTTGACGGTATTCCGTATGACTCTGATTTAATTCGCGGCGACGCGGCGGTCCTTATGGATAACGCCCTGGATGTTGACATAATCACTCAGTCTACATTCGGCGGCGGTCAGAACGTCTATACATACGGCGCCGATACCATACTCAGCCGCTATCACAACATATACGAGGTTAAGGGCGAGATCACCGATGCGGGCAGCGCGAGCGTGTACGCCGAAGGCGGCGGCAAGACCGGAAGATTTGTGATAGACGACAAGTCGTATCTTGCCGGAGATTTTGATATGACTCCGTATCTCGGAATGTTCGCTTCGGTTTATCTTAAAAAGGACAGCCATGGCGGAGAGGATTACGCGGTTTATGCCGAACCCGCCACGGAGACCTCGGAGCTTGAGATCGACTACAACGAGTATGACCGTTTCGCTGACGGTATGATATACTACGTTAAGGACGGAGCCGAGGGCAGAGTGTCCGTAAACAGCGAGACCAAGGTCATATATAACTACAAATACCTGACCCGCGCCGGACTGATAGAGGACGAGCTGCCGTTTAAGTGCGGATATATGCGTATCATTTCAAACCGTGGAAGCTCGGCGGCGGACTATATTATGATTTATGATTTTGACACATACGTTATGTCGGGTACGGCTCATCTGGGCGGCGCGCTGAGCGACAGGAGCGCAGGAGCGGTCAGACTTGACCTTGACAAAGCGAATACGGTCATGCTTACGGCGCATGGCGAAAAGACGGAATATGACCCGTACTTTACCGTCCGCAAAAACGATGTTGTGTGCGTCGCGAAGAGTTCAGACGGTACGGTTGCCGATGTCAGAGTCGTTTCGGACACTGCGGTAGGTCAGCTTACCACGGTCAACAAAAGTGAGAACAGATATGTGATCGGCGGAAAAGATTACGCGCTTTCGGAGTATTTCATTGCGGGCGGCAAAGAGCTGAACGCCGGCGACCGCGAGGTTACGGCGTACCTTGACATAAACGGCAATATAGCCGACTGCTCTGCCGCGTCGGTGGGAATGAGATACGGATATTTGCGCTCGGCGGCGGACGGCAGCGGCTATAACGACACCGCGCTGCTTCAGGTCATAACCAAGACCGGAACCGCGGAGACGCTCACGGCAACATCAAAATCATCTCTTAACGGAGTTTTGCCCGCGCTCGACAAGATAGCGGAGCTTGAGCCGCAGCTTATCAGGTTTTCACAAAAGAGCGACGGGACAGTGGCGCAGATCGAGACCGCGACCGACCTTTCGGGAACATACAGCTTAAACGGCGGATTTTACCGCAACTACGCGTCAGACTCGGCAAAGTACTATGATAACCTGGGCGTGTTCGCGTCAAGGTATCAGATAAGCCCCGATACCAAGGTGTTCGTTGTTCCGGCTGACAAGTCATCCGACCTCAGCAAATATGAGGTGACCGACAAATCGTATCTTATGTCGGACAGCGCCTACAACGTTCAGATCTTTGACCTCAGCGAGGACTACAAAGCGGGAGCGGCGCTGATAAGCAAGCCGGATTCGGGCGGCACCGTTTATAACTACAGCACCGTCTGCGTGATACAAAGCTCCGCGGATTATCTTGATGACGAAGGTCTTGAATGTCTGAGCCTCATGGTGTACGTAAACGGCGAGCTTCGCGAGCTTAAATTCGATAGCGAGGGCGCTACCGACAGGACCGGTAACTGGCTTTCGGGTTATACCGAGAGGCAGACCTCCGGCGGCGCGAACCCGTTCACTCCGGGCGAGGTCATGCAGTTCACCGAGAGCGGCGGCGCGTGTTACGCATTCAGAATGCTGCTCACAAAGGATATGATTAAAAACAAAGCGTATTTTGAGAAAAATCTGGGTGACTACGGAGCATTGAGCGCCGATCAGTATTACAGCGAGCTTTACACCGCGTTCGGCACCGTTGAGGACAAGTTCAGCGACAAGATGATGCTTATGCCGGGTGAAAACGGATACCTCAGGACCATTCAGCTCACCTCGCCGGTGTATGTCTACAGCAGCCACGGCGACAAACTGACACTGGGCGACGCGGCGGATATAGACCAGGGCGGCAGCGTGTTCGCGCAGCTCCGTCTCGGCAACGCCAATGCCGTGGTGGTCATCAGGGATTAATCAAAATGCCCGCTTATTTGATAATAAATGACGGATATATGCATTATTGACAAATTTGTCCGAAATTTTATAAAAATTGATATGAAAAAAGGACTTGCATTTTTCTGAAAATTTGTTATAATAGAAATAGTCGGAAATTTTAATCAAATTGCAAAATAATTGCAACTTTTTTGAAAAATCATCGTCTAATTACATAGAGAAAGTGTTTTTGGCGAAAAATAAAAAAGGAGATGCTTTATATGAAAAGGCTTGCGTCAAGATTTGCGGCGCTGTGTCTGGCGGTATCGCTGTGCTGCTCGCTTCTTACGATAACGGCTTCGGCGGAACTGAACGCCATTCAGAAGCCCGGTGAGTACGTGGGTCAGGCGCAGTATACGGATATAGTCACGTATATAAATCACTATGCAATTCCGTCGTTCGTTGTGAACGGCTATCCCATGGTGGCGGTCGAGGATCTTAACAAGTACGGCTTTGATGTGCTTTGGAACGCGTCAAACCGCACTCTTCGCATATTCCGCAACACGTCAAAAATCTATCCGGAGCCGATTCCCGTGCTTCTGCCAAAGGACTCGCAGCTCGGCACAAAGCAGTTTGACGTGCGCGCCTCGGATATCAAGGTTTACATAAACGACTATGAGTACCAGATCCAGGGCTTTTCCGCCGTTTCGGGCTACACCCATATTTATGTGGGCGACCTTACGGCTTTGGGAGCCACCATGTACTATATTGCCGACAACAAGGCGGTCAATATCTGGATCAACGGTATGAGCATTGCGGAGTACCAGAGACCAACCAGCACCAAGCCGACCGCGTACAATATCCCGGTGCAGCAGGTGGCTGCAAGCGAGATGGTCTACTATGACTATATTGATGAAAATATGCCCGAATGGGCGCGCGCGACCGTTACAAAGCTGGTGAACAAGGGGTATATCAAGGGCGACAGCTCCGGCAGACTGAGACTTACGGACGAGGACCTCAGATACTTTGTGGTCAATGACCGCGCCGGCATCTACGGAAATTAAAAAATACTGGACAAAAGTATAATAATAGGATATAAAAAAATACAAGAGGAACTATCTTGAAGATGATCCCTCATTGCACAAAAGGAGACTGCTTTAAACAGTTAGACAAAATTTATGTCAATTTAATATGACCGTCATTTTTGCATATGAGACGGTCATATTTCTTTTATGCTAACTATTATGAGAAAAGTCACAACAGCAAGATTGTTTTTATAATCGTGTTCAGCATCAGCAATCCCCCTTATTTAATTAAGCTCTTGAGTAAACTCAAGGCAAAATAAGGAACAGTACGAGCGGTACAAAAAGCTTCCGGGCAAGCAAAATGTGTCTAAATCCTTTGACAAATGGCAGAATTTGAAGTATAATAAGAATAAGACGAAATATGAGAGCTTGAAAAAACTTATAAATAAAAACGCGATTCACTTAAAGAACGGCTTAATTATGAGTGGATTAACGGCGAAAAAGCTATATTCAGACGGGTACCGTTATGTTATACGCTAAAACAATAGCAGGTGCCGGCAGTGAAAAGGAATTACGTGTTGAAAAATATCTTATAAGTCAATATGGCGGTTCTGTCGGTGAGTGGCAAAAACGAGTTGGAAAAATCGAAAGCGCAAAATATATTTTTGACGTACATTGGTATGAGCTTGATTACAAGCAGTATAGAATGAAGTTGAAATACAGAGGTAAAAGAAAATGAAATTAAAATACATAGGTGAGAGTTTTGGCGTTGACAGTTTGACAAACGGTGTAACCTATATCGCTACTGTAAGCGATGTGGGATATTACCGCGTTTTTGATGACAGCGGCGAGGATTATATGTATTTTCAGGATAATCCGAGACCTCTTGACGGCAGCGCCCCCGGGGGACGCTGGGAAATCGTTGAGGATATGGATGACAGGGAGCGAGAGCTTTACGAGAAAATCAAAAGAGCGACAACGCCAGATGAAACAAACGCGCTGCTTGATGAGACTGTTAAAATATGCGAGGAATACGCTGTTAAATATGCCGATGAAATAGAAGATGTTGTGCAGAAAAATTTAAATAATCCAAATAAGTTTAAATAATCCTCGCCCTATTGCGACGAGTAATTCGAAATATCCGAACAACTGAATATACGCCCCGAATTTCGGTGCTTTTATTATGCAAAAAATTGATTAAATATATCGCCGTTTGCCGCTGACGGAGTGGGGCTATACGTCCACACACTAGCAGCGAAAGCTTTTGCGGGGTAAATATCCACCCCCACCGCCTGCTTTCGCAGGCACCTCCCCCTCCTTTTCAAGGAAGGGGAGGCTATTATTTTTCCAACAAGCGCGGGGATAGAGTAACATTTGTGCACTGTTTCACACCGCGTAGTTGCTAGTCGCTAATCACTAGTCCCTACGTTGGTTGAGCCATAAAAAAGCCTCCCCTTCCGTTTACGGAGGGGGAGGTGTCAGGCGGAGCCTGACGGTGGGGGTAGCTTAAGATCACGTACCCCCGCTTAATCGCTGCAATCCGGCTGTTTACTCTACATCGGCTGTGCAGTGGGGACACTTTGTGGCGTCCTTGGCAATTTCGCTCTTGCAGTAGGGACAGGTCTTTGTGGTGACCTCTTCCACAACTTCTTCCTTTTTCTTGCCGAGGCTCATAACCTTGTTCACGGCTTTTACCATGAAGAAGATTATAACAGCCATGATGAGGAAGTTGATTATTGCCGTGATAAACGAACCGTACTTAAGTTCAACGCCTCCGAACGAAAGCGACAGGTCGGAAAAATCAACGCCGCCTACCAGACCAAGTATAGGCGAGATGATATCGTTGGTCAGAGAGTCGACAATTGTCTTGAACGCTCCGCCGATGATAACGCCGACTGCCAGGTCCATAACGTTGCCCTGGGCAATAAACTCCTTAAATTCACTGATTATTTTCATACTTTCCCTCCTTTATGTAAATTTATGTTAATATTGTAACATACGAATTTTGTCGATGCAAGTATTTTTATTGTCTTTTTTGCAATTGTGTGGTAGAATTATAAAAATGTTTCAGTTTTCCGAGGTGATACAATGATTATCAAGCTTATAGCCGGTCCTGTTATGGGACTTATAATCGGCTATATCACGAACAGTATAGCGATAAAAATGCTTTTCCGCCCGCACAGCGCAAAATATATCGGCTCGTGGCGCGTTCCGTTCACACCCGGTCTGATCCCGAAGGAAAAGGAGCGGATCGCCGCAACTTTAGGCAGAGTCATAAGCAGCGAACTGCTCAGCAGCGCCACAATGTACGATGCGCTGCTGTCGGATAAAATATTGTCCGGAATACGCGGGCTGATCGAGCGGGGTTTTGAGAGGATGAAAGCCGCCAAAACCACCCTTCGCGAGGCGCTCTATCAAAAGACCGACAAGCAGCTTGTCGATTCAATGATAGGCAGGCTGGGCGAGGACGTCACAAATCTGATACACGACCGCCTGAGCAAATTCAATTTCGGGACCGAGATCTCGAAAAAGGTCATAATCGCAGCGAGGGAAAAATACAAATCCGGCGGCAGCTTTAAGGCGATGCTGGCGGGGATGATAGACGACAATGTGGTAGACAGCCTCGCGGAGCCGCTGGGAAGGACGATAGACCGGCTGGTTTCCGAAAACTCGGAGACAATCGTGGGGGATGTGCTTAAAAACGAGGTCGACAGGATCATGGACACACCCACCTGCGAACTCGCCGAAAAACTCGCGGAACAGAAGCCGCGTCTGACCGACGCCGCGGTTGACATATATGTGCGGACGATAAAGAACGACCTGCCTAAGATACTCGACACTCTGAATTTGGCTAAGATCGTGGAGGATAAGATCAACGCATATAACGTCAGCGAGTTTGAAAGCCTTTTGTTTTCGATAATGAAAAAGGAGCTTAGCGCCATAGTATGGCTCGGCGCATTGCTCGGCTTCGTTATGGGCTTTGTTAACGTTTTTATTAGTTTCATTTGATACGGTTTTCGGTTTGTTTTGCCGGGTCGGAAAATAAAAAACTTCACCTCTTGACAAATTGGGGAGCAGATGTTATAATAAATTAAACAAAAGGCACCGCAATATGCGGTAGTCCCAATAAGTTAATTTATAACCGTTTCGGGGTTTGGATATTTTAAAAAATACGAAAAGGAACCGCCAGAGGGCGATTCCCGATCGCATAAAAGAGAACCGTTAAACGGTTAGCCAAAATTAATATAAGTCATATGACCGTCTGTATTATTTCAGCATGAGACGGTCATATTGCTTTGTTGCTTACTATTATGAAAAATATCACAACGGTAACGATTATTTTCAAAATCGTGTTCAGCATCAGCAATACCCCCTTTTTTCGATAAGCTCTTGAACAAAATTCAAGGCAAAATCAGGAGGTCACCTCCTTTCTGTATAGAATAGGAGATGGCTAACCGCTCAAAATACTCTTTTTTGTAAGCGCAGCAGCGCCTAAGCATATTTTAACACTATCCGACAAATATTGCAAATTAAATAACTGTAACATCTACTTCCGCAAAATTGTTTTTTAGGTGCCAAATAAGAAAAAAATAAACAAATTTTTGCATTGACCTATTGACAGTTTTGTGAAGTTACTATATAATAAATTTAGAAATTTTGTAAGAAATTTTAAACTTTTTATAGGGGTGATTACATTGAAAATCAGAAGATTACTCACATTATTTTTGGCGGTTTGCCTGTGCTTTACCATGATTGCCGTGCCTGTTTTCGCCGCCGAGACATCGGGAAGCTGCGGAAGCGGCGTGAACTGGAGCTATGACGCGCAGAGCGGCACGCTCTCGATCACCGGCAGCGGCGCCGTTCAGAATTATGAGACGCTTACGAGCATTCCCTGGAAGACCTACTGCCCCGACATAAAGACAGTCGAGATCGGCGAGGGCATAACAAGAATAGGCAACTACTCGCTCACATGGCTTGAGAAGGTTTCGTCGATAACCCTCCCCTCTACGCTCACCGAGATAGGCGAGAACGCTTTGGCTTGGAACACATCCCTCACAAGCGTTGCGCTGCCCGCCGGACTTAAGAAGATAGACGATGAAGCCTTCACCGGCTGCTACAGCCTGGCTTCAATCGACATTCCAGCCTCGGTCGACAGCCTTAAGAGTACCGCGTTTACGCAGTGTACGGCGTTAAGCGCCGTAAATATAGCGCCCGACAACGCGACATACAGCTCGTTTGACGGCGTGGTTTACAACAAGACCGCCAACAGCCTGGTCGTATACCCTCCCAACAAGACGGGTACGGATTTTACGGTTCCCGAAAATATCGTGACTATTGAGGACTCCGCTTTCAGAGACAATCCGCACATCATCAACGTAACGATCGGCAATGTGAACGAGATCAAGAGCAGAGCATTCTCCGGATGCGAAAACCTCTATAATGTGGACATCAAGGGAGTTCAGACGATAGGCGACTTCGCATTCTACGGCTGTGTTTCGATGGTCAAGATAATAATTCCCGCAAACACCGCGTCGGTCGGTTCAAGAGCTTTCCGTGCCTGCATCAATTTGCAGCTCGCGGGATTTTTGGGAAGCTCCACCCAGATCGGCACCGAGGCGTTCAGGGACGCAAAGTACTTGGGCATAGCCGCGAACATGGGTTCAAACGCGCAAAACTACGCTGCACAGAACGGCATTAACTTCTATTCGATAGCGAACGTCGTTTATAACGGCAGTCCGGTCGCATTTGACCCGATGGCGTTTGTGGTAAACGACAGCAGGACCATGACCCCGATGCGCGCCGTGTTTGAGATGCTGGGCGCTCAGGTCAGCTGGGACGAGGCGACCAACACCGCCATTGCCACAAAGGACGGCGTGACAGTTTCGATCCAGATAGGCAGCAATCAGCTGTTTAAAAACGGCGAGCCGATCACGCTTGATGTTCCCGGTCAGCTTATAGCCGACAGGACATACGTTCCTATGAGAGCCGTTTCCGAAGCTTTCGGCAACACCGTTACGTGGGACGAGGCGAGCCATACGGCGACGATATCTTAATCAAAATGCGATGCTTGGCAAAAATTTCATGTGTTTTAGGGAATTTTTAACAAAATATAAAATTCTATAAAATTTTGTGAAATTTTTCTTGACACCAAAAATATAATATGCTAATATTGTAGTAGTAGAAAGGTTTTGAACTTATAAACCTCAGACAATTTAATAGTAGGCAAAGGAAGTGAAAACTTCTGACGCAAAGCTTAAGAGTCTAACCTTTGGAACTAAAGTATGATAGTCTGGCTGCAATATTAGCGAGAGCTTTTTGTTGCAGCCATTTTTAATTAATAGGTAAAATATTAAAACAGTAAATATATAAAAAATATTAAATATGGAGGAAAATGAAAATGAGAAAGTTAAGCAAAGTATTGGCAATCTGTCTCGCTTTGGCAATGGTATTGTCGTGCAGCTCTGTATTCGCCGCTCCGCCTTCGCTTTATGACGGACAGTCGTACTCGGCTCACGGTTACACATCGGATGATCCGGACGGTCAGTTTAACCTTGCGGTTATAGCAAAGAGCGACGTTAAGCTTTTCGGCGACACAATGTATATCCAGGGCAGCGTTTACTCAAACGGCAACATCTATGCCGGCGACGGACAGGGCAACAAGGTAGACGGTCTGTTTATTTCGGGCACAGAGGGTTCTGTTGATGTTGATGACGCAAACGGTCTCTCCTGGACCTGCGACGGTTACATTCATGTAAACGACAACGGCACAAGAGACGGTATCACATACTACAGCACAAAGCCCGAATATGAAGGCGCTATCAAGGACACAAACACAAGCTTTGAGTGCAGCTACGCACCCTTCACTGTTCCCACGATAGCTAACGAATTGAAGGCTGATAACTGGAGCGGCGTTGATGTAGAACTCAATGTGTACGGTCAGGATCAGTCTCAGTGGGGCGGCACGGTTAATACTACCGCAAGAACCATTACAGAGGACACGCATATCGGTACAACTCTTATGAACGGTTCATGGGGTCCTGCTCTGACAATCGACACAACAAACGGTCCCGTTAATGTTGTTATTGATGAGATCGTCCAGAATTCTCAGAACATCAACATCAAGGTCGTAGGCAACAACGACGCTAACATTTACATTGGCAAGCTTCCCGCCGGTATTCCCATTATCATTAATAATGACAATACCGCATGGCCCATGACAGTAAGCGGCAGCACAGACAAAACACATCTGTATATCACCGATAATAACGTTGTATTGGGCGCAGCCCACATCGCTGTTGCGGATATGACAGTTAACGCTCAGTCACTTGAGATTTCGGGCGCTACCCAGCTGTACGGCGACATAAACTCCAACGCTAAGAACTTCACAATCGTTGGCGGTCAGACCGAAGTATACGGAACAGTTTGCGTTCCCGATGCTTATTCAAGAATTGCCGACTCCGGCACACTGTACGGACAGCTCCATACAGACGTTCTTGAGATGAACGGCGCGGGCAGAATTCTCTACAAGGCTGACTCCGCGGTTGAAGCGGGTGAACCCACAGCGACACCTGCTCCCGAAGTTACACCGGCTCCCGAAGTTACTCCCGAACCCACAGATTCGACCGAAGATTACGAGAGACTCGGCGCTAAGGTTATCTGGTATGACGTTCAGGCGGGAACATATGAACTCGGCAGAATTAAGCTGGTTGGTCACACACCTTGGGGTGAAGAGAATGTTGACCTGCACTACACAGTTCTTGATGAGAACACCTACTACACCACCGACGAGCAGCTTTCAGAGGCTGACTGGAACGAGGCTGTAAGAAGAGTTACTCTCATTCAGGAGATCTCGCAGGAAGCTCTGCTGGTAGACGTTCCCGAAGAGGATTGGTGGAAGTTCGGAAGAATTGACTCCAACGGCTGGAGAGAGTCCCTCAGCGTAACGCCTTACGCTTACAGAGAGATCCAGCAGGAGGCAGGCAATAATATGTACCTCTGCATCGGCGACGGCGCCGGCAACATCAATCACGCTCTGATGATCATTGATGAGAACGTTCACTATGAGGATGAGTTCGAAGGTAACATCAGTCCTATTGTATACGACTTCCATTCACAGGGCTTCAAGAGCTTCAAGCATGAGTATCAGGATTAATCTTTGATAAACTTATCCCCCGCCTTAAGGCGGGGGATTATTTTATATTACATTGTTATAATATTATTGACTCGCGCTTCGCGAATGGCGGCGAAGCGGTTTTTGACGTTCAGCTTGCCGTAAATGTTGGTCAGGTGGAACTTCACCGTCCTGAGCGATATGTTCATTATATTGCCGATCTCCTCATTGGACAGTCCGCTGCACAGGAGCTTGAGTACCATGCGCTCGGTCTCGCTCAGAGTATAGTTGGCTATGACCGCGGGTTTAAGATACTTGGGGTAAAGCACCGCCTGCCGCTTGGTACATTCGAGCAGTGTTTTCTTAAACTGTTTTTCGATGTCCGCCTTGGTGTTTCTTAAAAGTTCCAGGACCGCTATGCCGTTTTGCGATACCAGCCGCACAAAGTTATATTTTTCGCAGAGCCGCAGCGCGGCGGTGAGCGCTTCGTCCCACGAGTCATCCTTGAGGCGGCTTAATATGACCGCGCGGAGTATGAGCGACTGCATATGCATATACGGTCTGTCGTACTCGATAAAATATTTATCGCATCTTTCGAGCAGAGCCAGAGCCTCGTCATATTTTTCGGATGCTATGTAGACCCGTACCTTGGTCATGTAAAGATAACGGTAGATTATACAAAACTCGCCGAACTCGTCCGGCGCCTTGTTTTTGAGCCAGTCGGTCGCGCGGCTGTCGGTTCCGGAAAGCATTCCGAGGTTTACCAGAAACGCGTCGATGTTCATTTTTATTCCCGAAGTCTGAGGCACGCGCTTTTTAAAACGTTCGATCATGTCGATTGCGGTACTCAGGTTGTCGCGTATAGCGTGGATCTTAGCCATGACCGCCAGAGCCGCGAACTGAAGCTCGATATTTCCGCACTTTTCCGCGTCGTAATACCCGCGGCTCAGGTAGGTAAGCTCTTCGGCGAACTTGTTGTCGGAGTTATGCTCAAAAATGCTCTCGCCGATACCTATGTCAGGCAGCCCCAAGGCGTGCTTGCCGACTACGGTCTGAAGCGGCTTGCGCATTGTCTTGTACAAAAATCTGTCCGACTTGGTCCAGTCGCTGAAATCCTTGCCCCCGTTTATGAGGCTGGGCATATCTCCGGTCACGCTCATGATATTGACGCTCATATTGCGGCTCGCGATGATCGAAGCCATGCTCTTTACTATCCTGACAATGCTGTTTGTGCCGCGGTGCGGCAGCGAGATCGTCAGATACGCAATCTCCTCTTTCGCCCGCTTTATAAGAGCCGCGTCATTGTTCTTGTCCGCTTCGAATTCGGTCAGCATATCAAAATATCGTTCGCTTTCGTCTATGTTGCACACTTCGCTGTACAGCATCGATATCATGCTCATCAGTTCGGGATATTGCTTGACAGTCTCGTCCGGAAGTGACAAAAAGTAGTCTTTAAGACTATAAATATAACTCATGCTTTTATTGTCGCGCGAGGTCTTAAGCAGCAGTTCCGCGATCTTGCGGTCGTTGCCCGCCATGCGGTAAAACCGGAGCGCATTCTTTATATCGTCATGCAAGGTGTAATAAAGCGCCGAGATCTCGTACTGCTTCGCCACAGCGTCTACGCTGAGTTCCTTTTTTTGTTTCCACTTGAAAAACGGCGCGGAGTTCGGGAGAAAACTGAATGTGTCGGGATGCTCAAAACGCAAAAAGCCGCTCAGGTTCAGAGCGGTATCAAGCCACATCTTTATGTCCGTGTTTCCGCACAGCATTTGCGCGTGGCTCAGTGTGAATTTGTCAACATGAGCGATATTCAAAATAATCTCCTGCACTTCGGGCGGAAGCTCCGAGAAGAAAGTATGATCAACATATTGGAATATGTCGAGTGTGGTCTGTTGTTTTTTGCGCTCGGTAAATCCGGCGCGGAAGTCTCCGCCCTCTTCGAGAATAAAGACCGCGCCGAGTATCCATCCGGCGGTAAATTCCCGAATTTCGTGCAGGGTATTTGGGGTTAAAGCGAGGCGGTACAATTTTGCAAGGGCAGTCAGTTCGTCAATATCATATTCGAAAAGCGTCTCGTCATAAACGACGAGCTGTCGGGTGCTGTAAAACGCTTTTAAGTATGATGGGAGTGCGGCGCGTCCTATAACATAGAACGTCACCTTGTAACCGGACGAGGCTATAAGCTCTGAAAGTTCCTCACCGTTTGAGTATGCCAGATGCACATCGTCAATAACAATATGCTCTGTGCGGACTTTTATGGCACTTTTTACCGCAAAAAGCCAATCATTCGAGCGCGCGGAGACGTAACAGTAATGATATTTGTTTGCGTCAAGATACTGCTTTACAGCCGTGGTCTTGCCGCAACCAAGGTGCGCGCCGAAGTACACGATTTTTTTATGCTTAAGCTCTCTGTTCAGTCTTTCAATAATATGCGTTCTGACAATCAGTTTGCCGCCGTACATAACTGTGCCTCCTCTCTTTTATTATAACAAAATAAAACAGCGCTGTCACCGTACCAAAGTACAGTTAATCCTTAATAAACGTATTAAGATTTTTGCGGTATTCACCCGGAGTCAGACCGTATGCCGCCTTAAACATACGGTTGAAGGTGCGCGTATTTTCAAATCCCGCCTGCTGGCTTATCAGAGTGAAGCTCTCGTTGGTGGCGCGTATCAGTCCTGCTGCGTACTCCGCCCGGATAAGACCTAAGTAGCTGCGCAAATTCATCTTGAACTTGCGGCTGAAGATAGTCGATATGTAGCACTCGCTGACGCCGAAATGCTCCGCCAGACTTTGGCGGGTTATCGGCTCCGCGAAGTTCTGCTCGATGTACTTCACTATCTTGTATGTAATATCCTCGATAGGTCCCGACGTTCTGCGGCTCAGAGAAAGGGCTTTTAGTGTGTATGACATAATGACGCACGCCCAGGAGAACATCAGGTCAAAGTCCTCGCCGGGTGAAATGCTGTCAAGCGCAAGGCGGAACTCCGGACATATTTCGGACTTGTCTATCAGCGGGTTTTCGGGTCTCAGGTTCTTAAGGTCGGGGAACAGGCTTCCGAACAGCTTCGGCGCGCACATGAGTATAAGGACCTCGGTATTCTTTTTGTCCTGTCCGTACGGCGCGGAGAATGAGTGGACGGTGTCCGGGAACACCGCCGCCATACAGCCCGGCTTTACCTCAAGCTCTCCGCTTTCTATCCGAAGCCGCTGCACGCCCTTATACACGTACACAAGCTCGATATACTCGTGCATATGCTCCGGATAATTCAGTTGGTAATCGTTTCTTTTGACCGTCAGATCGGTCCCTCTTATCTCGTAAACAGGCAGCATATCATCACCCCGCTCGGCTGTCAACTTTTTGTCTTAAAAAATCTATAATATGACTTTAATTATATCAGATTTTGTGGTATATTGCAAGTGGAAGATAATTTTATTTTGCCTCCCCAAGGTGGAGGCGTAAAAGAAAAGCCCCAACGGACGGTGTGAAATATCAAACATCGAGCTGTAGGGGCGGATATTATCCGCCCGCACCCTGCGATTTAATA
>CANQKP010000039.1 GCA_947624495.1 uncultured Monoglobus sp.
TGGGCGATCATGCAGGTTCAGGCGCTGTATTCATTGGGAATAATGACCGGGCAGCAAAACGGAGACCGGCTTGAATTTTCTCCAAGCGGAAAAATCAAGCGCTGTGAATTTTCGGTTGCGGTCGCGCGGCTGCTGCCTGCCGGTTTGTACAGAGGAACGATCAATGCGTCTGACTCTGCTGATGTTCCGGATTGGGCTAAGGACGAGACGGCTCTTTTGCTTAATCACGGAATTATGAACGGTTACACCGATGGCGCTTTAAGACCCAATAACAATGTGACACGCGCTGAGGCGATAAAGATACTGTATAACATAGGATAAATTTAGGAGAGATTTTTATGAAACGGACTGCTCGGATTTTAATTTTAATATTGATTGCGTCAGCGCTGCACGCAGCCGCGGTATACGGCGAGCCGGGAATTGTTTCAATACCCGAAGAGGAAATGGTATTCGGCAATGCAGACGACCTGCCCACACCCGCTCAGGCTGCCGAAATCGGCGTTACCTTGCTGCCTTACAATGACCCAAACTACAATCTTCAGTGGGGAACCATTATGGTCAAGACCGAAAAGGCGTATCTTAATCATCTGTACGGCAAGGAAGTTAAAATTGCGATAATCGACAGCGGCAGCCCGGCTGCGCATGAAGATATAGGCTCAAATATCGTCCTCGAGACGGATTACACCCAGACCGGAGTAAATGACGAGATGGGACACTCAACTTTCATCACCGGCATAATCGCCGCGGACACCAACAATGATTTGGGAATATCCGGAATACTGCCTGAGGTTTCGATCTACTCTCTTAAAACTCTTAAAAAGGACGGAAGAGGCTCGACCACCAATATCGCGAAAGCGGTCAGAGACTCTATCGACTTATACGGCTGCGATGTTATCAACATGAGCCTTACCACGCCGAGTAATGACAAAAACTTACAAAGCGCTATCGAATACGCGGTCGAAAACGGCGCGATAATTGTCGCCGCTTCCGGCAACAAGGATTCAACCGAAAACGGAACCGAGATGCTCTATCCCGCGGCTTATGACGGGGTCATCGGAGTCGGAGCAATAACAAGAACCAAGAGCCACGCATATTTCAGTCATTATAACGCCTCGGTTGACACCTGCGCTCCCGGCGACACGGTTTACAGCTCAAAAATAACCGAAGGCTACGGCACCGGCAGAGGCACATCCTACGCCACGCCATATGTGACGGCGGCTGCGGCGATTGCCAAATACATAAACCCCGAAATTAATTATGACGGTTTTATGGAGATCCTTAAAAACACCTGCGACCCATTGGGCGGCGCGGCTCAAGGCGAGCGCAACGACGAGTACGGCTACGGAATGATTAATATAAACCGCATTATTGATTATATGTCGCCGCCGAAGCTTATCACGGCAAGCGGCGCGGTAATAAGCGGTGTCAAATTAACCGCAGACAGTGAGGGCGGCAGGATGCTTACTATGTCTCTTGCAAATATTTCAAAGACCCCGGTAAGCGGCAGTCTATATATCTGCGGCTTTGACGGCGAGGACAACTTGATATCAAGCAAAATTTTGAATGGCGTGACCGCGGAGCCTGACGCCGCGGAGCCGATTACCGCCGACCTCAAAAACGATTTTGGCAGCAAGCTTAAGATCATGTACTGGGACGAAAATCTGTCTCCGCTGACGCCGCCGTATCAAACTGTGATTAAATCTGAATAATTTTCTGTCACCTCTAATAATATATTATGGGGTGATTTTTCATGTATGTTATCAGGCTTAAGACTATTATTTTTTTCGCCGTTATATTTACAGCGTCTCTGATTTTGAGCGCGGTTGGTATAAAATATTTGGGCGGCGGACCGCCGCAGATAATCAGCGCCGCGGCGAACGAACCAAACGCGGTTGAGCTGCCGATCATTATGTATCACGGGCTGACCAAAAATCCGTCCAAGGTAAACGCCTATGTCATTTCGGTTGACGATTTTGAAAACGATTTAAAGTATCTCAAGGATAACGGATACACAGCCGTATTTATGAGCGATGTTATAAAATACGTAAACGGCGAAGGTGAGCTGCCCGAAAAACCTGTGGTTCTGACCTTTGACGACGGTTTTGAGAACAATTATGAATACGGTCTGCCGCTGTTTGAAGAATACGATATGCGCGGACTTGTCTCAATCGTTGGAAGCTATACCGAAAACTATTCAAAAATATCCGATAAAAATCCTGAATACGCCTATCTCAACTACGACACCATAAACAAAATGAAGGACAGCGGAAGATTTGAATTTGCCAACCACAGCTACAATATGCATATGCTGCCCGGCATGAAAGGTAATGACGACAAACGAAAGGGAGCAGCCAAGGTCAGCGGTGAGAGCGATGAGATATACCGCGCAAAGCTGACCGAGGATATTGTAAAGACTCAAAATATGCTGAGCGAGCACTGCGGACTGACCCCTGAGGTATACACCTATCCGTACGGCGAAATTTCAAAAACCGCCGAGGATGTGCTGCGCGGCATGGGTTTTAAGGCGAGCCTTTCCTGCCTTGAAAAGGAGAACTACATCAGCCCCGGAAATCCGGACTGCTTGTTCTGCCTATGCCGGTACCTGAGGGATAACAAACGCTCGGTCGCTGAAATACTGTCAAAGGAATAAACTAAGCCCCGATCGGCAATAGCGCCGGTCGGGGCAAATCGTTTGATTTATTTCATGTCGGAAATCAGTTTTCTCATCGAGCCATAGTTCATCATCGGCGGATATGAGATAATTACCAGATCGTCAAACCCGATCCGACTGTAAAGCGCGGACAAGCTCATGGGCTCGTTGTTTCCATCATTGCCGTTGAATTTGCGGACGTCTATGACGTAAACCTCACTGTAGTCATTCACATTCCATGTAGAGAACGCGTTCCCGTAAGACTCCTTAAGAACAACCAGCTTCTTTCCGGACGTCGATGATGTCCTGAACACGGTCAGCGGATTGTCGCCGCCGATGTATGAGGTATAGGTGTTGTCGTTGCGTCTCTCAACCGGCACATCCTCATAAAGCACGTTCTGCATCGCCATGTCGGAATATATGGTTCCGTTTGACTCAACCTTGGGGAAGAACGATTCGATCGAGTCCGGATTTGCGCGAACCTGTTCCTCGGCCGATGTTCCCGCAACCTTTGTCGCGAAGGATCCGAGGAAGTTATCATAGGTTTCGCTCTCGTAGCTGTCAAGAGGATCCGCCGTCTCACCCTTGGCGGTCTTAAACGCCTGGTAAGCGTAGTACGAGCCGCGTTGAGTCCAGTGGTGGTCTGTTCTGAAATAAATGTACTCGGAAGCGTGTTCCCAAAGCGGTTTCACCGCGTTCACAGCCGTAACATTGGGATTTAGGTTTTCCGCCACAGCCTTAAATCCGGCAAGTTGGTTTTGGTAATGGGACTTTGGCGCGTAGAACTCATCCGATGTAGGCACAACTATGTTAAACACACGAACGCCGGGCAGTGCCTCTGCAACCGTATTGATCGCGGAAGCGTACGCCTTGCCGCTGTCAACCGAGAGCGGCTCAGGATGCAGAAGCCAGTTTCCGCCACCGAGTATGAAATCGCCGAACAACTGGAAGTTATCCTCGGCAAATCTGAAATCGTCACCTATATATGTATCACTCATAACCGTGGCATTCGGGTTTTGGACGATCGATGGAGCAGTCGGAACGCTCTGACTCGTGTAACCCGAAGTTGTGATTATAACCGACTGACTCTCGTCAACCCAATCCACGCTGCAGTCAAGGCTCTCCGAGACTGCGCGGACAGGCACCAAGGTCCTGCCGTCTGTCTCAACCGGAGGAACATCCATTGTTTTTTTGTCAAGACCTCTAAAGAAGACCTGGTTTCCGATTTGCATTACGATCTCGGTGCCGTCCCTTTGGGCTCTCACGGTCCGGGTATCCTCTTCCCATTCAACTGTGCAGCCCAACGCTTCAAAAATAACGCGCATAGGCACCAAAACGCGGTCGTTGATCATACGTGGCGGAACGTCAAAGCTCAGTTCGCTTCCGTCAAGATATACCTTGATCGGATCATCCGCAAACGCGACAGACATTGGAAAAACCGTAAGCAGCATTGCCGCGCACAACAGAAAGGCTACAAATCTTTTTCTAATCATTATAAACACTCCTTAAATTTTAATATATTATTATAATAAAATATAAAATCAATATTATAAAATTAAATTCGCTTGTCGATCACGCCGACCTTGCCCCGCTTATACTCGGCAAAGCATCCCGCGTCAAGAGCGTCCCTAATTTCGCGCATCATGTTATTGTAAAAATACAGGTTATGAATTACCGCAAGACGCATGGCAAGCATTTCGTTTGCCTTGAAAAGATGGCGCAAATAAGCCTTTGAAAAGTTTCGGCAGGTATGGCAGCCGCACTCATCGTCAATTCTTGAGTCGTCCCGCTCATACTTGGCGTTTTTTATGTTGACGATGCCGCGGGAGGTGAACAGATGCCCGTGCCGCGCGTTGCGGCTGGGCATTACGCAGTCGAAAAAGTCAACGCCTCTCTCGACCGCCTCTAAAATATTAACAGGCGTTCCAACGCCCATTAGGTATCTTGGCTTGTTTTTCGGCATAAACGGCTCCACCGCCTCGATCACCGAATACATTTCCTCGGTGGTCTCGCCCACCGCAAGTCCGCCGATCGCGTATCCGTCCAGCTCAAGCTCCGCTATCGTTTTCATGTGCTCAACACGGATATCCTCATACGTGCTGCCCTGATTTATGCCGAAAAGCATTTGTTTTTTGTTTATCGTCTCGTCAAGAGAATTTAAGCGGTCAAGCTCCGCCTTGCATCGCCGAAGCCAGCGTGCTGTGCGGTCAACCGACTCCTTAACGTATCGTCTTTCGCAAGGGTTTTCTATGCACTCGTCAAACGCCATAGCAATCGTTGAGGCAAGGTTTGATTGTATTTTCATACTCTCCTCCGGACCCATAAAGATCCTGCGCCCGTCAATATGCGAGGCAAAGAGTACTCCCTCCTCTTTAATATTGCGCAGCTTCGCCAGCGAGAACACCTGAAATCCGCCGCTGTCGGTAAGTATGGGACCGTCCCAGTTCATAAAGCGGTGCAGACCGCCCAAATCGCGGACGACCCCGTCGCCGGGGCGCAGGTGTAAATGATAGGTATTTGACAGTTCCACTTGGCATCCGACCTGTTTTAAGTCTAAAGCGTCAAGCGCCCCCTTGATCGCCGCAGCAGTCCCGACATTCATAAACACCGGCGTTTCGATCACGCCGTGAACAGTGGTGAATCTGCCGCGTCTCGCGCGGTTTTCGTTTTTTATAAGCTCAAACATAATTTCTCCGTTTCTAACTGATCAGCATCGCGTCGCCGAAGCTGAAAAATCTGTACCTCTCCTCGACTGCCGTTTTGTAGGCTCTGAATATGTTTTCCTTGCCGGCGAAAGCCGAAACAAGCATCAGCAGCGTTGATTCCGGAAGGTGGAAGTTGGTGATGATCCCGTCTGTTATTTTAAAGCGGTAGCCCGGATAAATGAATATGCCCGTGTCTCCCGACTGCGGGCGCATAACACCGTTTTCATCCGCAACGGTTTCAAGAGTGCGCACCGAAGTGGTTCCAACTGCTATGATCCTTCCGCCGCGCTGCCTGGTGCGGTTTATTATATCCGCGGCTTCGCGGCTTACCTCATAATGCTCGGTGTGCATTATGTGTTCCTCAACGTTTTCGACCGAGACCGGTCTAAATGTCCCAAGTCCCACATGAAGGGTCAGGTAGGCGATGTCAACACCCTTTTTTTGTATCTCGCCGATCAGCTCATTTGTAAAATGCAGACCCGCTGTGGGAGCCGCAGCCGATCCTTCGATTTTGGAATATACCGTCTGGTACCGTTCTTTGTCGACCAGCTTTTCTTTAATGTAGGGAGGCAGAGGCATCTCGCCCAGTTTGTCCAAAATTTCCTCCCACACGCCGTCATACTCAAATCTGACAATGCGGTTGCCGTCGGGCTTTACTTCCGTGATCTCAGCTTTGAGCAAGCCGCCGCCGAAAACAAATCTCGCGCCGCGGCGCGCTCTTTTGCCGGGCTTTAGTATAACGTTCCATGTGTTTATATCTATCCGTTTAAGCAGCAAAAACTCGATCTTGCCGCCGGTACCCTCCTTAACGCCGTACAGCCGCGCGGGAATGACCCTCGTGTTGTTCATGACAAGGCAGTCACCGGGATTTATATATTGAATTATGTCCCTAAAATGCCTGTGAGTAATTTCGCCGCTTTCTCTGTCCATGACAAGCAGCCGCGACGCGCTCCTGTCCTCAAGCGGGTGCTGGGCGATCAGTTCCTGAGGGAGATCATAGTAAAAATCTTTTGTAGTCATATCGTCCTCGTATATTTATTTTTTCGTTCAGAAAGATTTATGCTTATCAATAGACAGAGTCAACCACCGCGCCGCTGAAGTAGTGGGTAAGTATTTCGATGAAGCTGTAACCGTTTTCCGCCATGCCTTTAGCTCCGTACTGGCTCATGCCGACGCCGTGACCCCAGCCCGTACCCGTGAATGTGAACGATGTGTTGGGTGCGGAGCTTTCCTGCGAGTCCGCGTATGTATGTTGATAAACTCCGTTGGTTGTGTAAAGGGCGTCGCCGCTCAGCCCATATCTGCCCATATCGGTCAGGATCTCAATTTGTGTCGGACGGCGGCGTATAAGAGTCTCGCCGTCTGTCACAAAGATATTCGCCTGAGCCTGAGCATCGCCGTCTCCGACAACCGTGAACATCTGGCTTTTGGTGACCGAGCCGAACACGGTGCGGCACTCCTCAAGTTCAAGAGTCTTGATCGCAGTGTTTCCGGTAACTCTGAGCTTTGTTACCCTGCCGGACGGCGAATATTCCAACGCTTCGATCTTCTGTACGTCGCCCACATCATAACCGCGGTTGCGCATGATGGTTGAAGCCTCCTGAACGGACAGCACGCCGGACCACCTGCCGTTTGAAATATTGTCGGTGTCCTCAAAGCTGTTGTCAACGCTGACAAGGTACGGCAGCTCGTTGCCCCATACGTATTTAATATCCTCTGTAGAAGAACCCATTGACGACGCATAATAACAGCTGCACAGCTCGCCGTTATAGGTCATGACCATGCCTCTTGTCGAGTCGACCGCGTCATATATCGACTGCGCCTCTCTTGACATACCCGTGTACATCTGGCAGTGGGTGTTGGCGCACACGTCAAACCCGTATCCGCTGTGCTTCCCTATGTTCTGCGCCGCGTAATTTCTTGAACATACCGCCTGCGCCTTAAGCGCCTCGATCGGCCATGTGTCGCTCATTTCTCTTGACACAACGCCGTACAGGTACAGGTCTATATCAACAACGTTTATGGCGGCAAAAGCGTCTCCGTCCCTGATCAGGTTAAGACTGCCGCGGTAGGAGCTTCCCTCAAATGTAAATTTTTCTTCCCAGTAGTCGGTGTATATCGGACGCAGTCCCACGCCCTTTCCGTCATGCTCGGCATAAAGCGTCGCGCCGTCAGTGTCCTGAACCACTATTCCGTTCTCGGTGCTTCTCACCATAACTGTCGTATTTTCGATGATTGCTTCCTCAAGAAAAGTGCGGTCGTCATACGTTCCGGCATAAAATCCCCGCTGCGATGTGACCGTTGCCGCAGTCTTTGCGGACGAGCCGTAGTTAAGACCGACCTTGATAATTCTCGGCACCGATACTTCGGCGTGTACATTAACATTATAAGTGTTTACAAGCGTCATAGCCATGACAAAAATAAGCGTCATGCAGATAAATTTTATTCCGAATGTTCTTGCCATATAAATCACCTCAACAAAATAAAAATGGCATTTTGGATATTATAACATATTTTTCTCCAAAATGCCATAGTATTTTAAAATTTAATATTTATTTTATGGTTATTCGCCTGTTTTTATACCGTAATGCCTGAGAGCGCAGAGCAGCTGTTCGTCAACAAGCTCGCGGGTCTCGGTCAGGGCTTGGTAAACGGCAAGCTGTGTCGTGAGGTCAAGCACACCGTAGGGGAACAATCCTTTGCTTGCCTGGAACAGTGTGATCGCATCCGCAAGCTCTGAGTCAAAGTACGGGTCATCGACATTGCCGCCGTACTGGTTCCAGACGGCAAACATCTTTTTTGCTCTCGCCACGTTTTCGTCGCTCATGCCCTGCTCGTATACGGCGGAGTAGTCAAAGTTGGCGTATCCGCTGCTGTCAAACGGGATGTATGTGTTTTCTACAACAGAGTCGGGCGTTATTCCGATTTTGTCAATATTCCTGCCGGTCGGCGTCAGATAGTTGGCGCTGGTATACTTCATTGCCTCGCCGTCCTTAAGCGAGACCATGGACTGGACCGTGCCTTTGCCGTAGGTGTTTGTTCCGATTATAGCTCCGACTTCGTTTTCCTGAACCGCGGCGGCGAGAATTTCAGACGCGCTGGCGGTGTTTTCGTTCACCAGAACTGTCAGGTCATACTTCTTGTCAAATTCGTTGTTTGAGGTGTAAGTAATATCAAACAGGTCAACCTTGTGGTCCTCTGTAACAATGTTATTGCCTTTCGGTACAAAGTTTTCGGCTATGTCGACCGCCTGAATGATATAGCCGCCGCCGTTATCGCGGACATCGATTATAATATCGGTTATGCCCTGCTTGTCCGCTTCGGCAAGAGCCTCTGCAAACTGCTCGGCGGAATTGTCCATGAAGCTGTATATCTTTATGTACATAACGTTTCGGTTAATGCTTGGGTCGCTTTCATCGACGCCGCTTAGAACGTTATATGTAACCGACAGCTTTTCCGCTATCTCGTCGCGGACGATCGCGAAATAGACCGGATCGCTGCTGTCGCCGCGCAGAATGCCAAGTTCAACTATTGTTCCGATCTCGCCTCTGATAAGCTCCCTCGCGGTGTCTATTGTGGCGCCGATAAGGCTTGTTCCGTCGGCGCTGTATAAAATATCACCGGGCAGTATGCCTGCCGCCGATGCCGGAGAGTTCTCGTAAACGGTCCCGACGACCAAATTTTCGCCAACCTCGTTAAATGTTATTCCTATACCGCCGACTTTGCCCTCAAGGTTGGTTATAAAGCTGTTGAATTCCTCAGTCCCCGGATAGTAGACCGAATACTGGTCGATAGATGAGAGCATCGCGTCCATAACCAAATCGTAAAGCTCCGGATGCTCGCGCAGCACCCGCATCATTGCTGCTCTGTAAAGCGTCATTGTGGACACTCCGTCAACAGCGTATACAGAAAGGTATTCGGCGATCTGGTCCACATATGACGCGATAAAATCACCGTCGCTGTCTGAGGGCAGCGTTTGCCCGTCATCCGCAAATACCGTACCGCCGAAGCTCAGACAGAGACAGCATAAAGCTAATATGGCGGCAATAAATCTTTTAAAGTTTTTCATATCGTCATCTCCTTACTTATTATTTGGTCACTATTTGAATTATCCGCAGGCTGCCGTCCGCAAGTCTTGCCGCTGTTACCTGAACCTTCATATCAAGGAACCACGCAAGGGATTTTAGGTCCATTTCGGACCCGTCGCTGCCGTTACTGATATTGTCATTAAAGGCGGGTGCGGCGGTGTATTCAAGCTCCGCCGCGGCAGCCGCCGAGTTATCGGTATCGCTGACGGGAGTTACGTCTTTAAGCACAACCTGTTCATCCTCCCAGTCGGAGAGATAAAGTGTCCCCGTGAAAGAATATACCTCGGTCACAAATTTGCCGTCCTCCAAAGCGTAGGCGGATATTGGCAGCATTGCCGCGGCTATCAGCGCCGAGCAAATTAGAGCTTTTAAAACTTTCATAAACTATTCACCTTTCGTTTGTATTTTCTTACATATGCTCCGGAGCTTCGATTTTCAGCATCTTAAGCACTCCGGCAATAACTCTGCGCGAGCAGTCGATGAGCTTCATGCGCGCGTCACGCAGCTTCGGATCGTCAACGTTCACCCTGCAGTTGTTGTAAAAGCCGTGGAACTCGGTGGCAAGCTCGGTGACATATCTTGTCATTTTCGCCGGCTCCAGGGTCTCGGCAGAAGCCCTTATTTCCTCCGGCATATCGCTCAATTTTTTGAGCAGTGACAGCTCGTTTTCGTGGACCAGCAGCGAGGCGTCTATCTCGGAAAACGGCTTGACTTCAAGCCCGTCCTCCCTGAGCAGCCTGAGTATGCCGCAGATCCTGGCGTGGGCGTACTGGACATAGAACACCGGATTGTCGTTGCTCTGTTCCTTGGCAAGCCCCAAATCAAAATCCAAATGACTGCCGGCGCCGCGCATATTGAAGAAGAACCTCGCCGCGTCAATGCTGACCTCGTCTAAGAGGTCGGTCAGGCTTATTGCCTTTCCGGTGCGCTTTGACATCCTTACGACCTCGCCGTCCTGCGTGAGGCGGACGAGCTGCATAAGCACGACATCCAACCGGTTCGGGTCTATGCCGACTGCGCCCAAAGCCCCCTTCATTCTTGCCACGTGACCGTGGTGGTCCGCGCCCCATACGTTTATCGCGCGGTCGTATCCGCGGGTCTCAAGCTTGTTTATATGGTAAGCGATATCCGCCGCGAAGTAGGTGGGAATTCCGTTTTGGCGAACCAGAACCTCGTTTTTCTCAAGTCCCATTTTTTCACAGTCAAGCCACAGTGCGCCGTCCTGTTCGTAGGTATAACCGTTCTCGGTGAGCTTGTCTATCGCCTTTTGCACCGCGCCGCTCTCGTGAAGAGAGCTTTCGCGGAACCATACGTCATATACAATTCTGTATTTTTCAAGGTCTGTCTTAAGCGCAGCGACGTTTTTTTCGAGCGCGTAATCTATCAGCGCCTGCATACGCTCATCCTCGGATCTGTCAAGGTACTTGTCGCCGTGGAGCTTGATAAACGCCTTTGCGTGTTCGGTTATGTCCTGACCCTGATAGCCGTCCTCCGGGAACTCGATTGCGTCCTCGCCCTTAAGCTGCTGAATATATCTGGCGTTTAGGGAGCGCCCGAATTTGTCTATCTGGTTTCCGGCGTCGTTTACATAAAACTCACGCGTCACGTCATACCCGGCGTATTCCAGGACCGAAGCCAGGCAGTCGCCGAGCGCACCGCCGCGGGCGTTGCCCATGTGCATGGGACCTGTCGGATTTGCGCTTACGAACTCAACCATGACTTTCTTGCCCTTGCCGATGTCTATTTTGCCGTAATCATCGCCCTGTTCTTCGATCTCGCGCAGGGCCTCGTGGAGCCAGCCGGGGTTTAGGTAAAAGTTGATAAATCCGGCGCCCGCCACCTCGATTTTTTGGATATTTGAGCCTATGTCCGAATTGATGCGGCTCACTATCTCGTCTGCTATCTTTCTTGGCGCGCAGTGCAGATTTTTCGCCATTGCCATAGCTATATTGCAGGCAAAATCGCCGTGGCTCTTGTCCTTGGGGACCTCAAGCCTCAGCGCGGCGTTTATTTCTTCGGCAGTCAGTTCACCGCTGAGCGAGCCGTCGCTTATTGCCGCTGTCAGCGCCGAGCTGATTTTGCCGGTGATTTCATTTTTAATTTTGTCGCTAATACTCATTTGTTGAATAATCCTTTCGTTATAATATGTATAATACCGTCCGTGGTTGACGTCAAGCAGGGGCGCCTAATAGGCGCCCGCGGGCGGTGACTCACCGCCTCTGCTCCGGTCGCAGCCGTTCCCTACGGACGCGGGGATTGTGTATCGAATAGGACTCCCGCAAAAGGTTTTTGCTTTGAATAAAAGCCGAGTCCCTATTCCCTAATCTCTACGTTGACCGTCATATTGTTTTTTATAAAGTTCCGGTTGTCGGCATCCAGCAGGTAATCCATACTGAGGGTGCCGCCGCCCTCGTCAAACTTAAAGTCGATATTTTTGGTAGTGACCGCCGCGCCGACCTGACCGAATGGCGTGTCAACGATGCACAGGCTTTTTTCGCCGCTTTTGTAATTCATGCTGGACGAGTATCTTCCCCTGCGCATAACGCTGACGTTATTGTCGCTTACCTTTATTGTGGTGGTCGTTTCCTCATATCCGGTCATCGCGCTTTCGTTGTATATTATGTAGACCTTATTATTCCGAACCGCGTACTTTCCGCGGGTGTCAAGGGCGATCGTCTCCTTTTCCCCGTCAATTTCCTGATCGGTCCGAATAGTGATAAACGCGTTTTCTTTCATATATTTGTGCCGCTCCTTATCAGTATTTTTCAATGTCGATCTTCGCAACGTCGCCGTCAATTTTTTTGGACAGAAACAGACTGCCAAGCTCTTCAAATCCGTGAATGGTGTCGCTGACATAGTACTTTGCCCTGCCTGTTGATTTCCGGTCGGAGCGCAGACCGTGCCGCGTGATAATATCCTTCGCATCCTGCGCCGCAGCCGCGCCGGAGTCTATCAGCGTAACGTCGTTTCCGACTATCTTCTGTATAGTGTTCCTGAGCAAAGGGTAATGTGTGCAGCCCAGGATTATCGTATCGACCTGCCTTTCGACCAGTCTTTCAAGGTACTCCTTTGCGAGTATGTCGGCGACTTCGCTGTCCGCGTACCCGTTTTCAACAATAGGAACAAACATGGGGCAGGCGTTTGAAACCACCTCAAAGTCCGGGTTGAGCTTTCCGATTTTTTCAACATACTTGCCGCTGTTGATCGTGCCTCTTGTTCCCAAAACCCCAATGCGTCCGTTTCGCGTTGCTTTGACCGCACGCTTTGACGCCGCGTCCACAACGCCGATTATGTCGGTGTCATACTCGGTCGTAATGTGAGGCAGCGCCGCGGCGCTGGCGGTTCCGCAGGCTATTATTATAAACTTAATATCAAAGCTTCTGAGAAAATTAATGTCTTGACGCACATATTTTACAATGGTCGCCGAGCTTCGGCTTCCGTACGGAACTCTGCCCGTGTCGCCGAAGTATATGATATCCTCGTCCGGCATGATCTTCATAACCTCGCGTACGCAGGTCAGTCCGCCCAGTCCGGAGTCAAAAATTCCGATTGGTCTGTTGTCCAAAATATCACACCTTTCTGGAGAGCTGAAGGTCAAGCCTTTTTGCTGAAATCAAAAGAATTTTCGGCAGCCATGCGCTTATGTGCGCAGTCGATCAGTTTGTCAAGCAGAGCAGCGGTGTCAAGTCCGCTCTTTTCCCAAAGCTTGGGGTACATACTGATCGACGTAAATCCAGGCAGAGTGTTTATCTCGTTGAGTTTGATTTCGCCGGTGGATTTGTTCACAAAAAAGTCCACTCTCGAAAGTCCGCGGCATTCGCATATCTTGTACGCTCTTATTGCATAGTCCTTGAGCTTTTGTTCGGTTTCCTTATTGAGTTTTGCCGGTATCGTAAGCTCGGATGAGTCGTTTAAGTACTTCGCGTCAAAATCGTAAAAATCGTTTGCCGGAGCGATCTCGCCTATGTTTTCGGCAATCTTCGGGTCAAAATTTCCGAGTACCGCACTCTCGACCTCGCTCGCCTCGATAAATTCCTCAATAAGGACCTTGTAGTCGTTTTCAAAGGCAAGCTTGATGCCGTCGATAAGTTCGCCGCGGCTGCGCGCCTTGCTGATGCCGACCGAGGAACCGGCGTTGGACGGCTTGATAAAGCACGGATAGCCGAGCTTTTCCTCGATTTCCTTAACGTCGATCTCATCGCCCGCCTTGAGCGTGACCCAGTTTGCCTGGGGTATACCGGCTTCCTTGAACAGGATCTTTGCCACGCATTTGTCCATACATACCGAGCTTCCCAAAACTCCGGAGCCGACATAAGGTATGCCGGCGATCTCAAGCAATCCCTGAATGGTCCCGTCCTCGCCGTTCTTGCCGTGAAGCACGGGAATTGCCGCGTCGAGCTTTATAACCTCGACCCCGTTTTCGGCGAACCTCAAAATGCCGCGGTCGTCCCTTGAGGGGGAGATCACCGCTTTGTCGTAACGTCCCGCGGCGGGGGCGCTTAAATCCTTTTTTATATCGCTGCCGGTATAGTAGAACCAACTGCCGGATCTGTCTATATATATCTTATGTATTTCATACTTTCCGCTTTTTTCGAGAATGCCGATAATCGTTTCGGCAGATATCTTGCTGATATCGTGCTCGCTCGAAACCCCTCCGAACAGCACACACACCCTTTGCTTTCCCATAACATACTCCTTTTCATTTAAATATATTATTCTAACTTACTATTTTAACACAATAAAAAATAAATTCAATAGGTATATTCTATAAAAATATGTAAAAAATCAACGTAGGGATTAGAGAATAGGAGATAGATATTATGCCTCCCCTTCCTTTTAGGAGGGGGAGGTGTCAGGCGAAGCCTGACGGAAGGGGTGGTTGTTTAAATCTTGACACCCCCTCAGCCTGCGCTCCGCGCAGCCAGCTCCCCCGCAGTGGCAGGGGAGCCTTTCGGGCGGCAGCCCATAAAAAATAGATATTATAAACATAAGGAGGCAGTTTATGATAAAAATTAATTTCAGGCATCTTGCGGCGGTGGTATGCGCGGCGGCGCTTCTCGCGGTTATCTGCCTGAGCTTTGTGTCGGAGCAGACAAGCGATATAGAGGACAGCGTGCTGCGCCTGCACATAGTCGCGAACAGCAATTCGGAGGAGGATCAGGCGCTCAAGCTCAAGGTCAGGGACGAGATAATCGAGCGGTGCGGATTTTTGTTCCTAAACTGCCGGACCAGAGAGGAGTCGGAGCGAACCGCGCAAAATAATCTCGGCTTTTTTACTTATGTCGCAAAGGAGACCCTGCGCGAAAACGGATGTGAATATCCCGTAAGCTGCACGGTTGAGCGGTGCGCGTTCCCGACCAAGCGCTACGGGCTTAAAAGCGGTACTACGGTGTCGCTCCCATCCGGAGATTACAGCGCGCTTAACATAAAGATCGGCGGCGCGGACGGAGCGAACTGGTGGTGCGTGATGTATCCGCCGCTTTGCTTTGTGGACGGAGTTGTCGGCGCGGAGGGGGAGGAAAAGCTCAAAGACAGTCTTTCGGACTCTGAGTATGAGCTTATAACCGGCGACACGCCCGGTGTAAGGATAAAATTTAAAATAGCCGAGTTAATAAAATAAGCCGATTATAAAATCGACTTATTTTATTTATAATGTTCCAATTTATAATGTTCCAAAAAAATCATACCATGCCGTAATTATTCTTGCCCTGTTTTGGGAAATATAACGAGCTATTTTGTTTAAATCATTTTTTGGTATATGACTTTTATTGTGAACCAGTTCTATTCCGTTTGGTTTTATCCAAAATTTTGTTGCGTTCTCTGTTTGTTGCCCTTTGCATACATGAACGTGTGGCGGTTCTTTGTTTTCGTTTGCCCAAAAGAAAAATGAATATCCCAAAAAATCAAGCAATATTTTAGGCAACTACGCCACCGCCATTCCGTGCAAATTCCCATATTAGGGAATCATTATCATATACATAATTTTTCAAATCCAAAATATCATCTTCCGAAAAACCAAAGGATTTATATATGTTTCCGCTCGGCAGTTCCATATCAAGAAAGTCAAATCCATTTTGATTTGGACGTTCAAAATGAATTTTAATCGTTTCAAATCCGTCTTTTTCTATAATCTCGCTATGATTCATTACTGTACCATTTACAGTGGAATAATAGTAACGCATTTGTACCACGCTCCTTTATAAAATTATAACACAAGCTGAGTTGAACATCAAGAGCTTTTTTCGTTTTTTTGCTTGCAAAGCACTTTAACAAAGTAATTTAATATAATTGAAATTTTTTTGTGAAAAATTTTCAAAAATCCGTTGACAAAGATTTTTTGTTATGTTAAAATATCAGTGGTTGATAAAGTTGATTGAATTTTGTATCAAAAATCTTATTCGTGTCGTGGACGGATAAGCTGTTTTTGGTACTTTTTTATTTTGAAAAAGAGAAGGTATTCAAAATGAAAAAACGTACAAAAACACGGATATATACGCAAAGTATACCTTTCTCCGATATTTGTCGGGGGGGGGGTACTGATTTTCGTTTATTAGCGGCGGGCGAAGCCCGCGGCTTTTCGATGCTGTCTTTTAATAATGTGAATAATACGGATGTAACGGCATAGGGGCATTGCGCCCTTATGCCGTTTTAACGTAGTGATTAGAGATTTGGGAATATGCAGAGATGATTTTGCAAAAATGTTGGTATATTCCCGCTTGCGAGCTAAAAACAGCTCTGAAATAATCGCCGGACCCGGTTCCGTCATGCCACGCCCGGACGGTAAAGTCGCTATTTTTAGCTCGCACAAACCGCGTATTTGCAGGGGTTTGGGGCAAAGCCCCAATCGGTTTCCCCGAAGGGGAAATTTAGCAGCGCTCAGGGGCGGAGGCGGCTGAGCGCAACCGGGCGGGCGAAATAAAATAAGAAAAATAATTAAAACACATATATAAATTATATAGAAAGAAAGGGATTAAGAATGAGAAAAAGAAGAATTTTATCGCTGTTGCTGGCAGTGGCAGTAATGGCAACAATGATTATCGCGGTTCCACTGACCGCAAACGCGGCGGACA
>CANQKP010000040.1 GCA_947624495.1 uncultured Monoglobus sp.
CTCCCTGTCGCTGTATGTTCCGATGACCTTTTCGATCATCCTTTTTATACCCATAAACGGATACCTCCAAATCCAATATTTTATCCGCCAAAACGCGGTATCTTACTGTTTTATCTGCTTGATCGCGTTAAGTGTGTTTGTCACAAGCAGGTCGGGCAGATCGCTGCCGTCAACCTTCCAGCTGTCGCCGTCTTTCTTCATCTGTACCGACACGGTCTTTGTGACGTTCGGGATCTCGCCGCCCGAAAGCACCTTGGAAAGCTCATCATCCATAAGCTTGTCATAATCCTCCTTGGTCATCGTGTCAAGCTTGCTCTGGTACTCGGCGCTCGATACCATAGCCGCAATGTTTTCAACATACTTCTGCATGACCTTGGACGCGTCGATCATGGTTATATCCGCATTTACTGTCGCGGAGCTTCCGTTGTTTACTGTAATCGAATTCACGCTGTACTCGATGTTGCCGAGAGACGAAAGGATGACCGAACGAAGCTCGGTGTCATCGTTCACAACAACAGAGTCGCAGTATTGCTTAATGCTGTCCACATCGCCCGATTTAAACGCCTCCATAGCAGCGTCAAACGACTGCTGGACCTGGGTTTTGATTTCATTCTCGTCAGCCCCGCAGGACACAAGGAACGCGGAAAGTGCCAGTACCGCCGCGACCGCAAAAGCCGCAAATCTAAATCTTCGCATAATTAATTCTCCTTTTTGTAAGTATTGGGTAATTTATCTAAATACGACATTATGCTGAGTATCATTTTACGGACGGTTTTGTCATCGTCCGCATATGGATCAGACAGCAGATTGTCGCCACATTTACATTTGCTTGCGTCAAGCAGCAAAGTAAAAATCGCTCCTTCGTTATGGTTGGCAGCAACTATCTCGCCTCCTATCTTTTCAGCCAGCTTAACGCTGGTCAAAAGTCCGAAAGCTTTATTCCTGTATATATTTGCCTGGCTTTCTCCGTATCTCACTACACCGCTTTCGATACAGGTCATAAGGTAATCAAGATCCACACCTATTCCGTAATCAACAACAGACACGGAAATCATTTTGCCGCGTTTCAGCTTTCCGAGGATTATATCCACGCGGTTATCCGCCGAGCGGCTGTGGACAATCGCGTTATGTATAAAATTAATAAGTATGAGACTGATATAAAACCTATCGGTCACACACAGGGTCCTCTTGCGGATAGTGTCTACGTAGTTAATGCAGTTAAAAGTCAGATGCGGAATTGCCTCACCGAGATAATTATAAAATATTCCCATAAAATCGCTCATATCAAGCGGCTTCATGTTTACAAGTTTATCACGGTTTTCAAGCGCCTCAATATTGTGGACTTTAAGGCTGTACAAACTGTCCGAAGACATAATCGAAGTAATACTCCGTAAAGCGTCAAAGCTTAAATTTTCATTTTTAATTATATCTCCCAGAACTTTTCTGTTAAAAGCCAAATGATTTTCAGCAATCGACGAATATATACCGTTGCTAACCTTAAAATTAAACTTAGAACAAGCGGAACTGAGACGCATTTTTTGATCAACGCAGCTTCGCTCTAAAAATTCTCTCAAATTTTTAGTTGAAATATCGCCGTTTGCATTCAGAATAATAAAACTGTCATTCACAATACTTCAGCTTCCTTATATAAATTATGCCAAAAAACAGTATAACATTAGATTGTCATAATGTCAACACCGTATTTTCGTCAATTTGCCGTAAACATCCGTTTTAGGCGGATTGCGACAAGCTGAGGGGAAAAACAGGCTCCTATGATATTCAAACCGTAGGGGCGGCTGTGACCGGAGCCGCGAAGCGGGTTCGTTTAACCGAATTATGTCTTTCGCACTGAGGTGCAAGGTCGCAAATCACTAACGTTTTCGGATATGAACAATCTGCCGCCCGTTTGTTATTAAATCCCATGGCGCGGGCGGATAATATCCGCCCCTACAGGCTCGATAAATGATGTTTCACACCGTTCATATAGGACGGCGCGTCATTCAAAGCAAAAGCTTTTGCGAAGTAAATATCTACCCCTTCCGTCAGGCTCCGCCTGACACCTCCCCCTCCTTTTCAAGGAAGGGGAGGCAAACAATAGGCTCCACCGTCCGGGCGCGGCATGACGGAACCGGGTCCGGCGATTATTTCAAAGCTATTTTTAGCTCGCAGCTATACTATAGCTATATTTTTGACATAGTAAAATACCGCGCCGAAAGGCGCGGTATTTGTTATTGATGAAAACTAATCGCTCTGACCAAAGCCGTCTTTCCATGTTATGCTGCCAACACTGACATAACTTCCGCCGGTGCTTGATTCGGGTTTTTCTTTCAGCGGACGTGAAGCTGTTATAACATCGGCGCACTCAAAAAACGTGATCTCGGCATGGGGAGACCGATAATTTTTCTTATTTAAACTTCTCATTATAAGTTACCTCCAAATCTATAAAATTCTGCTTACTATTCGGGATTTTTCACTTCTGTATTCCAGTCAACCTGTCTTCCGAATACTGGACCGAGATATGTGCTGTCCGCCGTCTTTGCATACGCCATCATGTAGTAGAAATCGTTGTTATTTCGAGGGATGCCTACAAGGTCTGCATAAATTCCGGCAGTATCGGGATCAACAGCGTGATCACCTGTGCTGACTTCCTTCTGCTCATTCTTTATAATCACGCCGTTTTTATCAACGATATAGAAGCCGTAGTATGTCAGCGTATTTTCTGTCGTAAAGCCCTGCAGGAAACGGATTACGCCTTTTGTATAACCATCGACGTCAGTATAATATCCGGAGTCGGTGTCGGGTTTTTCCCACTGAACAGGAGTTTCAACGGTAATTTTATCAATGTATCCGTAGTCTCCTGTCGCTTCAGCTTTGATAAATCCGTCACCGCCGATGTGAGTATATGTATTTACTGCTTCCGCACCGTCATTGATTTTTACCTTAAAGGAATTTCTGGTGCTGTCACTTAAAAACTTTACTACGCTTCCGTTTCTGACAGGAATATACATTATTGTCTCTGCATTAACCTGAACATTTCCTGCTCTGTCAATGCTGTTAAACTTCGGTGTATTTTTTGATTCTTGATTATGTTTAACAGTATCCACCTTTATATAAAGGTTGGGGTTAGGTTCAGGTGAGCTTGAGTAAACCTTTGTCTCGCCTTTACCCTGCAGAGCGATGTATTCATTCGGACTGCAATCTTTAGTTGTAAAATCAAATGTGATCTCGTTTGAAAGCAAGCTGTAGTCGATTGTTTCCTCGGCACAATTATCTGTGATCGCGGTCGCCTTTGCCGTGATCGCCGGAATCGCAAGATCTCCGCCAACCGTCAATTCCGTCGGACAGCTTCCGGACGTATAATAAGTTTCGTCAAATTCCGCAGTTACTGTATAATTGCCGTAAGGAACATCATTTATCGTTCTCATGTACTCTCTTACGGCTTTCGTTCCACCATTGTCATTTGGTACTTCCTGTTTATAATTATCACCGCCCTTATTATCGTTCAGGCTTACCTCATGAGTGCCGTCTCTTTTCCACTCGGCAACATATTTCTTGCCGCTGCCTGATTTATCGGTAAGTGTTATTTCCTTAAGACCGGCGCAGCCTTTAATCACAACGTCTTTACTGGGGCTAACAATATTAACGGTACATTCTTTCTGAAGGCTTCCGGCTTTCGCTGTGATCTTAGCCGTTTGTCCTATAAGTTCGCTTGCATCGGCGTCAACCGTTACGGTTGCTCCGGTATCGCTATCGTCCGAGATTGTAACTTTATCATTATTGGACGACCATGTTATGCTTTCTTCAATGTTAAGCTTTTCGGCTGTAATTTTGCCGCTTTCTCCGGGCGCCAGTGAAAGTGTATCGGGTGTAATATTAAGTGTGGGAACTTCAGATGCGGGGGTGAAGGTTATTGTGTAATATGTAACTTTTGTTCCGGTGCCGTAAATATAATAATCCTTATCACTTTTTACAGGCACATCTTCAAAGAGTGAACCGTCAACATTTGAAGTAGGATTATTCATATGCTTAATTAGTGTTCCAGTATCTGCATCTCTATCGGTTTCAACAACCTGAAAATCCTTTGTTTTTCCTATTTTTCCGGTTATGGTTATTTTTCCGTTTTTTGTAACTGTAAGTTTTAATCCGCAGCCTCTGTTTGCAGGATGACCGGTCTTATTTAAATTTTCTGCTTTATCAATTGGGTTAGCATAAGTTTCTCCATTATAGTATTTAGGATTACTTGCTCCTAAAATACCATTGCCGCTTAAGCCCCAATGACCAACATTATTACCGGCAGTTTCATTAAAAGGCGCAACTGTTAAAACACCTGTCGTATCAGTCCACGAACTTATTTCAGCAGGACCAGTTTCATTAGTTTTACCAGCTAATTCAGAGGCATAAACCGTTTTTGCATTCCACGTAATATCACCGTCCGCGGCGTTTGCGGTCAGCGGAACCGCCGTGATCATTGTTGCTATCACTGTAAAAGCAAGCAATAGCGATAAAATTCTTCTTTTTCTCATTTTAAATCCCTTTCTTTCTATATAATTTATATTTGGATTTTAATTATTTTTCTTTTTTCGCAGCCGAACCCAACATAGGGAATAGGTATTAGAGAATAGGAACTACGCGAGCTTGATTTATTCAAAAACTCTGTTTCATCCCCGCGAACCTTCTATTCGCTAATCGCTACGTTGTAGGGGCGGCAATCTGCCGCCCGCGGGCGGATAATATCCGCCCCTACGGTGACGTAACGCCAAATAATTTACATAGTCTTATGAGCTGTAGTGACGACTACCTCGGCAACCCTCTCTCAGTTCGCCGCAATCCGCCCGTTGTTGCGTAACCCAAGCCGCAGGAACCGGTGGTTGCCCCTCCCTCTCCTTACAAGAAGGAAAGGCTTTTTGATAAACTTTATTTCATAAATTATTTAACTTTTGTATAATCCGATACACAAAATACAACATATGATGTATTTTTAAGCCGTAATACACTGTTTTATTGTATTATATACATACAAATTTAAATAGTTGGAGACAATCGGTTGGTTGATTATCGTTGATTAATTTTTTCAAGCCGCATACGGATATTTTAAAGAGAAGGGAAATATCCGATATGTTACCGGCTTAAAATATTAAATTTTAAAAAATGATTGTCTCCAACTACTTAAGTTTTGCCTAAAAAATACAACATATGATGTATTTTTATAGTTATTATATCCTAAACGTTCAGCGTTGTCAATATTTTTTTATATATTTTTTGAAGTTTTTTGATAAATAAATGATAATATATTGAACACGGAGGCAAAAAAATGGCTTATTACAGAAGGCTCAGAGATCTGCGCGAGGATATGGATCTGACGCAGGACCAGCTGGTAAAAATACTGGGAATACATAAGACTACATACACAAATTATGAACAGGGAAAACGCGAAATACCGTTCGGGCTGGTTATACGCCTTGCCGAGCTTTACAACACTTCGATAGATTTTATCGCAGAACTCACAAACACACCGAGAAAACTGCGTTAAAACGGCTGCGCGAAAACCGCACAGCCGTTTTTTATTTCCTGTTGCCTACTTTGCCTCGTTGATCCTGTCGCGCATGGAATCAAATGTGCGCTCCGCAATAATATCATAATCGGCGTTATCGTCACTGTCGAGATAATCCTTGAGCTTGCCGCTCACCTTGAGCAGGCACTTTATCAAATCGGGGTTAAACTCGCCGCACTCGCCGCCGGAGATCATCTCAATTGCCTTTTCGTGGGAATACGCGGGCTTGTAGACACGGACGCTGGTCAAAGCGTCGTAAACATCCGCCAGCGCAACAACCTGAGCCGGGATCGGTATCTCATCACCCTTTAAGCCGTCGGGATAGCCTCTGCCGTCCCAACGCTCATGGTGCCAGCGGCATATCTGTTTCGCCGCCTCGATAAGCGGCGCGTTCTTCCATTCAAGACCGTCAAGTATCTCATAGCCGTACATCGAGTGTTTCTTCATTATATTATATTCCTCGTCGGTAAGTCTGCCGGGCTTGTTGAGTATCTTATCGTCGATTGCGATTTTTCCGATATCATGCATCGCGGAAGCAGTTGACCAAAGAGAAATCTCCGGCAGCGTCATCTTATACTTGGGGTCGACCTTGGCAAGCTCCTTAAGCAAAAGCTCTGTCAATCGGCGTATGTGGAGTATATGCGGACCGGATTCGCCGTTTCTGAACTCGACGACCGAGCTTAAAACGTCGATAAGCATACTGTTGTTTTCCTCACGCTCGGAGATCTGTTCCTTTATTATCGAGGTAAGCACCTGCTGCTTTGCGTACAGCATAATAACGTTCCGAAGCCTGCGGATTACTATGTTCGGGTCAAAAGGACGGCTGATATAATCAACAACGCCCAGATCATAACCCATGGCGATATACTCCGGCGAACCCTCGGCTGATATCATTATGACCGGCATACTTTCAAGCAAGCCGCGCTCGCCCAAAATTCTCAGAACTCCGAAGCCGTCAAGCTCCGGCATCATCGCGTCAAGCAGAATAGCGGCAATTTTCTCGGAATTATCCTCAATTATCTTTATTGCCTCAACGCCGTTTGCCGCCTCGATCGTATTATACTCAGCGCCGATAATATCGATAAGCAGTTCCCTGTTTATCGGCATATCGTCAACAATCAAAACTGTGGGTTTGTTCTTTTCCATATTTCATCCTCCAAATAAAAAGCGTGGTCAAATATCAGTCAAGGCACTTATCAAGGGCTTCCGCAACCTTGCCGTACTCCTCCTTGATCCGTGCGTAAAGCGCGTCAAGATCATATTCACCGCCGCGAACCGCGTCAACCAGATCCGAGCAGGCGGTTCCGAGATTGAGCAGTCCCAGGTTAAAGCACATACCCTTCATCGAATGTGCCGCCTTGAGCGCGTCCTCAGCGTTCCCCTCTTCCGCCGCGGCGGAAAGCTGCTCATAAGTGGTATCGGCAGCAAACATTTTAAGGTACTTAACAACAAGGTTCTCCCTGCCGAGCAGACGGCTCAGAACCGCGTCATAATCCTCATTTAAGCTTTTGTATGCATCCGCTACAGAAATCTTCATAGTGTCTATCGCTCCTAAAGTAAATTTTCACTATAATTAATTATATAATAACTGATTTTAAAAATCAAGAGTAATTCTCAATTAATTTACATAATCCGAGGAAATTGTTTCCATATCACAAAATACGCAGCACGGCATATATTGTTACTGAGGAGTTGAAAAATTATGATCAATCAAATACTCGTACTGTTCACCGGAGTTTTTGCAATAATCGGTTTGCTTACTGCTCTGCACGCAGGCGTTCAGGCTTTAAGGCACGGAAAGCGGAAAAACTCCGCCGCCGAGCTGACACTTTACGTCAAAGACTGCGAGGAAAGTATCGAGGGGGAGATCCGCGAATACGCGTCACAGCTCAGTTCGGGGCTGTGCGGTATCGAGGCGGACGCGCTGGTCGCGGTCGATCTCGGCTCAAAAGACAGCACGCCGCAGATCCTTGCCCGGCTTGAGCGCGACATAAGCATACTCAAGGTATACACCCTCGATGAGTATATAAGAGAAATACTTTCACGGCACACGCAATGAATTTGTCTTGCAAAATCATTAAAGTTAAGCTATAATATAAGCAGGCTTTAGAAAAGCTTTGTTTTTCTAACTTTTTAAGGAGCAGCAATGAACACAGGCAAACTCAAAACTCCGTGCTATGTCATGGACGAAGAAAAACTTATCGAAAATCTTAAAATACTCAAAAGCGTCTCAGACAGAACCGGCGCGAAAATACTGCTGGCTCAGAAGGCGTTTTCAATGTACGCCTTTTATCCGCTTATAGGAGAGTATTTATCCGGCACTACCGCCAGTTCTCTCAATGAGGCGCGGCTCGGACACGAGGAGATGCCCGGACGCGAAACGCACATATACGCCCCTGCGTACAGCGATGATGATTTTGATGAAATAACAAAACTCTGCAGCCACGTGGTGTTTAACTCTTTCTCTCAGTTTGAACGACGGCGGAGCAAATGCGGCGGCATAAGCTGCGGCATCAGGATTAACCCGGAGTATTCCGAGATCGAGACTGATATGTACAACCCCTGCTTTCCCGGCTCGCGTATGGGCGTTACGCTTTCAAACTTTCCGGATAGGCTGCCGCCGGAGATCAGCGGTCTGCACTTTCACACAATGTGCGAGCAAAACTCGGACGTTTTGCGGCGCACCGTACTTGAAGTTGACAAAAAGTTCAGCAAATACCTGAGTCTGCCGCAGATAAAGTGGATAAACTTTGGCGGCGGTCACCACATCACAAGGGACGACTACGATATTGAAACGCTTATCAAATCAATTGAGTATATGCGTGACAAATACGATCTGACGGTTTATCTGGAGCCGGGCGAGGCGGTGGCTTTAAACGCGGGCTATCTTGTAACGGAAGTAATGGACATAATCAACAACGGAATTGATATTGCAATCGTCGACGCCTCCGCCGCCTGTCATATGCCTGACGTGCTGGAAATGCCGTACCGACCTCCGCTTGAAGGCGGCGGTTTACCTAACGAAAAGGCGTACACCTACCGTTTGGGCTGCCCCACCTGCCTTGCCGGAGACGTGATCGGCGACTACTCGTTTGACAAGCCCATTAAAGCGGGGGACAGGCTGGTGTTCGGCGATATGGCGATATACACCACCGTCAAAAACAACACATTTAACGGAATTGATCTGCCGGCGATCTACATCAGGCGGCGCAGCGGAACCATTGAGCTATACAAAGAGTTCGGATACGAGGATTTTAAACAGAGACTGTGAAATGCCTATGAATAAATTACAAAAACAAATTACGGATTTTTTAATTGAAAACGGAGCGGGGCAGGTCGGGTTCTGCAAACTCGGCGGCGCGTTCGCCGACAATGAGTTCGGAATGACCCATGCCGTGTCGTACACTGTTCCGCTTTCCGACGCTATCGTTGACGGCATAGAAGACGCGCCGACCCATACATATTTCCACCATTACAGGACGGTGAACGCGCTTATCGACCGAAACTCGCTTATGGTGGGATTTATACTCAGGCGGCACGGCTTTAAGTATGTGCCGATACCCGCTTCCCAGTCGGTAAACGGGCTTCAGGGCGTGTTCTCGCACAAGTACGCCGCTGTAAATTCCGGCTTGGGATATGTGGGGAAAAGCGGATTGTTCATATCCGCCAAAAACGGACCGAGAGTCCGCCTCGGCACAATTCTCACCGACTGCGCCGATTTTGAGGTAAACACAAAAATTCTTGAGTGCGGCTGCGGCAGCTGCGACATCTGCCGCAAAGCCTGCCCTGCCATGGCTATAACCGGGAACACATGGAAGCCCGGAGAACCGAGGGAAAACATCATTGACGCCATAGCGTGCAGCCGGCACATGAAAACCGCGTACCAAAAAATCGGACGCGGCGCAGTATGCGGCATATGCATGAAGGTTTGTCCCAAATCAAAAAATACCGTTTCGCGATAAAGCGAAGCGGCATTTTTTTACATTGAAAACCTGTATCCCGCGCCCCAGACGGTCTCGATAAACTTATCGTCCGTGTGCTTTTCAAGCTTGTCGCGTATGCGCTGGATATGCACGGTTACCGTGGACGCATCGCCGATTGCGTCCATGCCCCATATGCGGTCAAAAAGCCTATCCTTGCTGAACACAATATTGGGATTTTCCAGCAGGAACAGCAGCAGGTCGTACTCCTTCACCGTGAGCGCGACCTCGTTTCCGCCTATGCACACCCTGCGCGAAGCCTTGTCGACCGTCAGGCTCTTTATCGTCAAAACGTCGGAACTGCGGGGCGACTTCAGGGAATTATAACGGGCTATATGCGCCTTGACCCTCGCAACCATTTCGGATGGAGAAAACGGTTTTGCTATGTAATCGTCCGCGCCGAGTCCCAAGCCGCGGATCTTGTCCACGTCCTCCGTTCGCGCCGAGAGAAAGATCACCGGCACGTCCTTTCTTTTTCTGAGTTCGGCACACACCGAAAAACCGTCGAGCTCCGGCAGCATAACGTCGATTATCACGAGATCAAAATCGCTGTCGAGCGCGGTCTTAAGCCCCGACTCGCCGTCAAAAGCAAGCTCGCATTTAAATCCGTTCGCGCTTAAGTAGTCGCGCTCAAGCTCGGCTATGCTTCTGTCGTCCTCTATTATTAAAATCTTCATATTATCCTATCCTTTCCCTGCTGCCTTGAGCCTTATATAAACAGTCACGCCCGGCTCGGAGCCGCCTCCGCGTATCCATATTTTTCCGCCGTGCCTGCGGACTATCCGCTCGCATATCGAAAGTCCCAAGCCGTTGCCGGGTATGTTTCGGGCGGGGTCTGCGCGGAAAAAAGTCTTAAACACATTATTCTCATCTGCGCCGCTTATCCCTATGCCGGTGTCCGCAAAGGCGACAACGGCATAGTCGTTATCCCGGCTGACGCTTACGCGCAAACTGTTGCTTTCGTCCTGTCTCCGGTATTTTATTGCGTTTTCGATAACATTCGAGAACACCCGCCGCATTTTTGAACGGTCGAAGCCGACCGATATATGCTCGCCGCTCACTTCCGCCCGAATACCGCTGTTTTTCAGGTCGATACTATACTCATCTACGACCTCGGCGGCAAACTCAAGTATATCATGTTCTTTAATATCGTATTCCGAACCCGCGTTAAGCTTTGAATACAGGGAAAGGTTGTTCACCATATTTTCAAGGCTGTCCGCCTTGGCTATGATAGTGTCAAGGTAACGCTTGGTCATTTCGGGACTTACCGCCACCCCGTCGCGGATACCTTCGACATAGCCCTTGATCGACGTGATCGGGGTCTTTAGGTCGTGCGAGATGTTCGCTATAAGCATTCTGTGTTCTTCCTCGCGGGCGATCTCATCACTGACCGACTGTTTGAGCCGAATTCGCAGCCGCTCTATCGCGTCAAAAACCTCTTTGACTTCGCCGTCGCCGCCGCTCAGTATTTCATGATCCAGATCGCCGTTTGTCAGATGCTCCATTGCCTCGGACATCGCCTTCAGCGGTTTTAATATCGTGCGCGACAGATAGGCGGTTACTCCGATGCAGCAGCCGGCGACCACGACGATCAGCACTATGAGCCAAAGCATGGCGTAGCGTCTGAGTACCGGATTGTAAAGCGTTGGCGCAAGACCGTTTATCTCAATCGAAACGCCGGGGAAATAGCTTACCGCCAGCACCAGTATGAACGCGGAAATAAGCATCATAAGAAAGACCGGCAGCACCAGCATTATTATTGATGAGATAAAGAATTTGGTCTTGATCGACAAAGGCTGTGTCCCCTTTCTTACGCCTCCTTGAACCGGAACGCATAATACCCTATCGCGGCAAAGGTCAAGGCGTAGCCTATAAGCAGCAGCGCCTTGAAGGACGACGCCAAAAACGGCATTTTTCCGCCCAGCCATATCTTGTGCCACTGCATAAATCCGGTGAACACAAGTCCGCTCAGGCTGCTGAAATATATTCCTGCGGCTTTAAGCCCTATATAAATTATTATACACAAAAACATTGCCATTGTCGAGCTTTTTGTGAACTGATTTATCATGACCGCCATTAAGATCACTACAAGCATCGGTATAGCGTCCAAAGCATACGCGCCAATCGAATACAGCGGGCTTATGAGCTTTCCGCTCACGATCAGATCTGCCGCGCTTGACGCGGCAAGCACTGCCGCCATATTGACGGCTGCCAGCGCAAACACCGCCCCGGTCTTTCCCAAAAATATCTTGTATCTATCGGTCGGGCGCGAGAGCGAGGCGCGTATCGTCTTGTCGTGGAACTCGCCCGAAAACAGCTCGCACGCCGCCATTATTGAGATAAACGGAATTATCGCCTCAAGGAACAGGCTCATCAGACTCATGGACGTGCTTATGTTGCTAAGGTCGAAAACGCCGTCTGAAATATGCGACGACAGCAGCTTCATGCATACCGCTCCGAAGCATATTATCAACTCTATAACCAGAAACACAAAATACTTTTTTCGCGAAAGAAGCTTGGAAAGCTCGTTTTTGAAATTTGCTGCAACTCTGCTCATATTTCCTCCTTATCTGAGCGCTGCGCCCGTCAGACTGAGGAAGTAGTCCTCAAGCGACGGGTGGTTCTCCAGTATGTAGTCCATTTCCCTGCAGGCAAGCATCGTGCCGTCGTTTATGACAGCGGCGTTTGTGCAGATTTTTTCAAGTTCGGACGCTATATGTCCGGCGATAAGAAAGGTGACGCCGCGCTCCGACATTTCGCGGATCACTCCGCGCAGATGCACAACGCCCTCTATGTCAAGCCCGTTGGTAGGCTCGTCCAATAACACCAGTTTCGGTTTTGACACAAAAGCCAGCGCAAGACCAAGTCTCTGCTTCATACCGAGGGAGAACCGCCCCGCCTTGTCGTTCGAATAGGCGGCCAGGTTCACAAGCTCCAGCGCCTCGTCGATCATCGCGTCCGCCTCTTTTTTGCTGTACTTCGGATAATATCTCATTGCAAGGCGCAAATTTTTTCTCGCGCTGAGATTTTCGTATAACGCGGGAGCCTCTATCAAGGCTCCCACTTCTTCCATTGCGGCTTCAAAGTCGGTGTCAATATTCCTGCCAAAGACTCGAATTTCGCCCGCGTCAATGCCGCACATACCCATGACTGCCTTCATCGCGGTGGTCTTTCCGGAACCGTTGGAGCCGAGGAGACCCATAATGTCGCCCTCCTTAAGCTCCAGCGAAATATCCCGCACCCCTCGGTTATTTTTGTACAGTTTTTGTAAGTTCCTGATCGATAACACTGTTTTTGACATAGCTTTTTCCTTTCTGTTTTTTACGGCGCGCTCCTCTTTTATTCCTCAGCTTCCCCGTCGTCGTAATACGCGTGCATCTCACCTGACTGAACGTTCCGATACTCATCCGGATTTACGCGGTCGATAACTGTCGTCCCGTAATCGCTTACCGTCATCTCGGCGTTAAAGGACAGATCGTGGACGTTATTATTCTCGTCATAGCCGGTGATTGTGAAGCTTCCGTCAAATGCGGTGATCCTGTCGCGCTCATCAAGAGTCACATTGCCGCACACATTGCTGATATACGGCTCGTTGGGATTTATCATCATGTTGTTGAGGATCGCGTCACCGTCGCTGCCGTCCGAGAGCATACCATCGTTACGGCTGCCGGCACAAATAAACGAGAAAGCCGCGGTCATGTATTTTGGGAGCTGGTCGCCCGACATATTCAGGCTGTAGGTGCGGCTTGAGCCGTCAGTCTGAGCCAGCACGATATTGTTCTTGATGTCGCCGACAAGCACGTCGCTCAGAGTCTCGGCAAAATTCACGCCTTTGTTAAATACGTCGCCATCGGTGTCAAACCACATACCGCGGGCGCTGCCGGGATAATAAAACTTGCTTGTCCTCATCTGTCCCGTTTCGTCTGTATATTCGCTTATAACAAACCTGTCGCCGTCCTGCTCGGTCACCTCGTAATGCCCGGTTGAAGTCACTGCATCGCCAAAAGTCTCGTTCAAGTAATACGAGGGATCACCATTATTGTCGATCTTATAGGTCATTTCCCGCCAGCCGCCCAAAGACACACCGTCAAGAGAAATATCAAGCGACCCGTTGATTGTCATGTTGTCCTCATAAAGCATTCCCTTGACTCCGTTTTTGATCGCCGTATATCCGCCCGCGTTGTCATAGTTGGCGAAAACCGCCATACTTAGTATCAGCAGAGCCGCACAGATACACAGAGCGGCACGGAGCTTTCTGTTTTTCTTTTTCATAATAATTCCTCACTTTCAGAGAGTATTTTGTTTTAAGCGCGCATATGCTTTAGCTTATGGCAGTATTATAAACCCTAATTATAAAATATTTCTAAACTAATTCTAAAATTTTTATAAAATTTTTGATAGTCTGAGTTATAATAATTTTTTAGATTTTTGTTAGTGTCGTTTAAATATATCAAAAAGAGTTATTACAGAATATGCAATAACTCTTTATACCCGATATAATGGTTTTTATCCATCAATAGGAACGCTTTGAGCGTATAATGTGTCCGGGCAATAATCAATATCATGCGGCCAAACAATTGTTCCAAACTCCGCCTTAACAGTATTGAAAAACGCTTTATTTTTAAGCGGCGAAAAAACCTTCATGCTTAACAATTGCTTTGCATCGAACTTTCTTTGCTCACCATTATCAAACATTATCAGCAGCTCATAATTATCATTCGGTATCACGCTCACAACTCGCGGTCCCAATGCAGCGCCAGAAATCATTTCACACATTTTGTGTTTATTTCATTTGAAACGGCTCGGCTAACGGTTTAATATCGTCGAGGGAGTTCCATACAAAAGCGCGGATCACGTTATCGCCGCCGACCGTGATCGGAACGCTGATATTCAACGTTTCGCCCAAAGCCGCGTTTATCTCCGCCGAACTTACGTCGGTGAGCGCGCCCTGATCGTTATATGCAGCGATGATCAATCTTCCGCCGCCCGATTCGGTGTTCCTGGTGATATTCACGGTCACTCCGCCGTCTGCGGACTGCACGCTGTTGATCGTGTAATCATAGTCCGCCGCAGGCGTCTCGGTCGCACCCGGAGTCGCTGTCGCAGGCGTCTCGGTCGCATTCGGCGTCGCTGTCGCAGGAGTATCTGTCGCGCTCGGAGTCGCTGTCGCAGGAGCATCTGTCACGCTCGGTGTTGCGGTCGCGGGAGCCGGGGTTGACAAGTCTATGCAGTCTGACCGATACAGCACATTCTTGAGTTTGGGCGTCCATGTCACATTGCCGTCCGCAACAGAGCTTATTTCAACTCTCTCAAAGCTGTTTACGTTTATCGGAACATCTTTGATCACATAACCGTTCTCGCCTGCCTCGTCAAAGAAATTGAGGTTTGCAGTCTGATTTTTAAAGTCAATAAAAATCGTTATCTTCCAAGTTTTGGCGCTGTTGGCTGTGATGCTGGGACCGCCAACCACGCTTCCCGAGTTAACGTTAGTTGCCGTCTGGACTCCTGTGTAATACTTTGTCTGCTGCGCGCCATTTTGAGCCATTTCCTGACTAATGCCGAAAAGAACCTTGCCGGAATTATCAAGCAGCTCGATCTTATGAGTGAAAGGATATTTGCGGAATGTGTAATTCCCGTCGGAATCCTTTGTGCCGCCCGTGGAGTAGGTCATCTCAAGCTCCATAGTGCCGCCCGAAGACATTTCAAAATCGCCGCCGAAGCTCCTGCCGCCGTCGGTGTTGTTCTGTGCAAACGTCCACTGACCGCCGCTGAACGTAAGAGCCGCGCCTTCGCCGCCAGTATAAACAAACTTGCTGCCGTCTGCATCTTTCGTGCTGTCATATACATACTCAACAGCCTGCATTTCTATCGCAAGGTCAGCGGAACCGCTTGCGGCGACTGTCAGAGTGCCGGTTTTGTCAACATACTTATGGCACACGGCAGTATAATCATAATCGCCCGCGCGGAGTTTGACCGTGACCTTACCGTCCGAGCCGGTCGTAACCGTTCTTCCGTCTATCTCTATCGAAGCGCCCGATACGGGGCTGCCGCCGCTTGTCACCGTGATAACGCTGTCCGGCACAGTCTCAAGCTTGATCGTCTGAGCTGCGCTTTCTCCGTTTTTCAGCGTAACGCTGCCGGAAGCGATCTGATAACCGACCTCGTCTACGCTGTACTCATAATCTCCCGCGGGGAGTCTGAACGAAACCACGCCGCCGGAGTCGGTCACCTTGGAGGTATCCGCAATTTTAACGCTTACGCCAGTGGCGGGTTTTCCGTTCTCATCGGTCACGGTGAATACCACTTCGGGATCAAGCTCCTTTACATAGATATTGGGTTGAACGTATTCGGAGGTATCCTTGTCATAGCCGATGTAGTAGCTTTGGTGAGGCGGCTGGTTATAGCCGGTGTTCTGCCACGCTACGGCACAGCGATACTGGCTGTCGT
>CANQKP010000041.1 GCA_947624495.1 uncultured Monoglobus sp.
CCTCAGGCGTTGCCTCAGGCGTAGCTTCGGGTGTAGCCTCAGGCGTTGCTTCGGGCGTTGCCTCAGGCGTTGCCTCAGGTGTAGAGGTCGGCGTCGGTTCGTTCTCATTCCAGATCGCGTACAGCACATCGACCGAATTCGTCTTAAAGAACTTGTCATACGGCTGAATTTCGCCTGCGCCGTAAGGATCGTTCAGGCTCCAGCCGAGGAATGTGTAGCCCTCAAGTTCGGGAACATCGCCCGAAACGGGAACTTCATCGCCCTCAGCATATCCGGTATAGTCGTTCACCGGCATTCCGGTTACTTCGCCTGCAGTTCCATTAGGCTTATTCGCGTCATATCTGAACTGATAGTAGTCCTCAATGCCGTCGCCGTTCGGGTTGGGTCCGATTTCATCAGCCGCCCACAGTGCGTATACCGTCTCGTCTGTATCCATAAGAACCGTCTTAACCGCGTAGTCTTCTTGATACTTTATGGTTATCGGGTCATGAGACATCTCGCTCCAACCCTTCCAGATCGCTCCGGTCCTTGTAAGGCCGCCGTCGTTGCCTGCAAGCGTTGCCGTTTCGTTTCTCTGATATGTCTCGGATGCGGGAACATCTCCGCCTGTCGCGCCGTTTGCGTCATAAGTCAGAACAACGTCATCGTTTGTCGACCAGATCGCGTAAAGCACATCGTAGCCCGCAGTCTTACTGAAGCTGCCGTCTCTCATTGAGCCGCCTTCCGGATCATTCAGACTCCAGCCCTTGAAGGTATAGCCCTCAAGTTCCGGTGTTCTGTCAGACAGAGGAACTGTTACGCCGGGCATATACTCGCCTCCGTCAACATCCGGCATATTTGTTACATCTGCCGGCGTCCTGCCTTCGGGAGGATTGGGGTCGTATCCGTACTGGAAGTAATCCGGCACGGTGTCGCCCTTATCTTCTCCGGTATCGGGATCCTTGCCGCCCTTTGAATCGACTGCCCAAACAGCGTATACGGTGAAATCGCTGTTTGCGAATGTTACGTTTTCAACAAGCTCGCTCTGATGTGTGAGGTACTGACCATAGTTTTCAATATCATCGATCGGACTCAGTGACCAGCCGAGGAACTTGTATCCGTCTTTATAGACCGCACCGTTCTCGTTCTTGTCAAGCTGTACCGAATCGCCGTTATAGTAGGTCTTTCCGTCCGTGATCGAACCCTGACCGCCATTCGGCTCGTAGTTCAAACTGTGGTCGCCGTCCCATACCGCGTACAGAACGTCAAGCTTGTCGTTCTTCTTAAATGTCACGCCGCTGTAAATTCCGGTGTCGGTTCCGTCAACAACACTGCCGCCTGTCGGGTCGTTAAGGCTCCAGCCGCGGAACGTGTATCCGTCAAGAGCAGGCGCCGCCTCGCTGGCTGCCAATGTAACGTCTGTTCCTGCCTCAAACTTATCATATACGTCAGCGGGCATTCCGGCAACCGTCTTATTCGCGTCAGCCGCCGCCTTGGGCAGATTAGCATCGTACCTATACTGATAGTAATCGGGTACCGGGTCTTTTCCGGGTTCGGGCAGCTCCGGTCCGTATTCATTGACAGCCCACAAAGCATAAACCGTTTTGTTGCCGTCCATAACCACAGCCTGAACCATGAAGCCCTCGCCCTCTGCTTTTGTGCCGACAGGTTCGTGCGCCTCGCTGCTCCAGCCAAGCAGTATAGCGTTATCTCTCTCGATTGTAACGCTGCTGTCGGTGATCTCCGCAAGCTGCTGCGTTGAATTTCTCGGAACCATTACAGGATCCGGAACATCGCCGCCTGTCGCGCCGTTGCCGTCATAGGTCAGCTGAACCTCATCATCGCCTTCCCATACAGCGTACAGCACATCGAGCTTAGCGCTCTTTGTGAAGGTGTCGGTCGGCAGGTAGAGACCGCCGTCCTCCTTGGTTCCGCTTCCGTCATTCTTATTGAGGCTCCAGCCCTTGAATACGTAATGCTCACGTGTCGGGAGAACTCCCGAAGCGCTGATTACCTGTACCGGATTGCCGATAGTGTACTTCGTCGTGTCAACGGGTATGTTGGCAACTGTAGAATCACCGTCCGCGTTTGCGTCATAACGTACCTGGAACATATCCGCGATGCCGTCCGGCTTGGGAGCCTCGGTAGGCTCCGGAGTTGCCGTCGCGTTCGGGTCAGCCGTCGGGGCGTTCGGATCCGGAGTGATGCTCGGATCTGTCGTCGGCTCAGGCTCGCCCGTGCCGCCGTAGTTGTCCTCAGCCCATACCGCGTATACGTCCACGCCGCCGTGTGACATCTCGGTATTTGTTACCATATCCGGCAATGCTTCGCCGTTTAAGTACTTCTTGCCATTCGCCGACGTATCCGTTGTCCAGCCTGCGAACGCGAAGCCGTTCAGCGTGTAATCGGACTTGATGTTTTCATCAAGCGTCACATTCTCTCCGACAACATAGCTGTCGTCTGACTCATACGTGGGATCGGACTCGCTGTTGTTGGCATGGTATCTTACCTTGTAGCCCGTGTCATCCCATACGGCGTACAGAACATCGATATAGTCACTCTTTGTGAACTTATCTTCGGGCTTATAGAACTCGCCGTCCGGTTTTGTTCCATTAAGTGTCGGGTCGTTAAGGCTCCAGCCGAGGAACGTCTTGTCGGTCCGCTTCGGAACTGTGCTGCTGACTGTTACATTTTCTCCGCTGTTGTATATGTTGTTATCAACAGGTACCGTTCCAGCCTCCGCACCGTCGGCAACGTACTTAACCTGCGAGTAGTCGGGTTTGCCGTCGCCGCTGTCGCCATCGGGGTTGGCGGGGTCGAATGTGTCAGCCGCCCAAACCGCATATACATTCTCAATTCTCTCGATGTTATTAATCTCGGTTATAATTTCGGGCTGCTCCGCCTTGATCTGATACTTAACCGCTTTGCCGTCCGTAAGCGTATTCGTGCGGCTCCATCCAACGAATACCGCTCCTTCAAGCTGCATCTTAAGCCTTAAGGTATCTTCAGGCTTCTGCGGATAGAGTGTAACGTTTCCGCCGAGTACCAAATTCTCATCATCTGGATAAATATGCTTGTGCGTTACGGATGTGCTTGTATTCTCTTCATCAGCATCGCTGTGAATCATCTTACCGCCCGCTGCATTGTATATGATTTGAACCTGAACCTCTGTCCACTGTGCCACAAATGTCACCTTGTGGTTCGGCATCGTAAATTCGGATGTCTGACCGTCAGCTGTGCCGTAGATCGTGTTGTTATGATCTTCGCCAAGATCCGTTGTTTTCCAACCCGCGAACTCATATCCGCTTCTGGTCGGTATCTGTGAAGCAACACTTGCGGTCTCACCGTTTACAAACGTTGCCGCGTTTGGCATATTGTCCGCTTTGTCTGTTTCGGTCGCTTCAAATCCGTCATCGTAGAATACCTGTCTGTAATCCGGAACGCCGTCTCCCTTGTTATCGGGATCGTTCGGGTCGCCCTTGGTATCCTCCGCCCATACGGCGTACAGCGTCATGGTATGGCTGTCGTCGCTGTCGGGTACAAGTTCTGTCAGAGCGCCCGCAAGGATAACTCTGTTATCGGGTGCTGTGATATCTTCACTGATCGGCTCTTTGCTCCAGCCCGCAAACGCAGCATCGGTCTTTGTGATCGTGTCGCCGTTGGCGGCTGTGATCATATCTCCTCTGCCGTAGTGGAGCGGATCGTTCGGTGCTTCTTTTCCTTCGATCAGCGAACCGCCGGTCGTTGTGTAATCATAAACCACATTGTACGCACTGCCGTCATTCATCCATACGGCGTACAAAACATCGAGCTTATCATTCTTCTTGAACGTCTGACCGGGTCTAAATTCAACCGTCGTTCCGCCCTTTTGAGTTGTCCAGCCGGCGAATACGTATGCCTGACCCATGTAATCGTCGCGTGTCGGAATTCCTCTTGAGTCTGTGATGATCGTTACATCGTCGCCCTTCCTGTAGGAATTCGTGTCGACCGGAATGTTGTGCGCGTCAGATTGAGGCTCGCCGTCCGCAAGGTTCGCGTCGTAGCGTACCTGATAACGATCCGGCACGCCGTCCGGCTTGGGTGCGTTGGGATCCGGTGTCGCGTTCGGGTCAGCCGTAGGCGCTGCGGGATCCGGCGTTACACTCGGATCGGGTTCGCCTGTGCCGCCGAAGTTATCCTCAGCCCATACTGCGTATACATCCACGCCGCCGCTTGACATCTGGACCTCTGTCACTATATCGGGCAGCGGGTCGCTGTTCATATACTTCTTACCCTTTGCTGCAGGATCGGTCGTCCAGCCTGCGAACGCGAAACCGCTGAGAGTGTAATCGGACTTAATGTTCTCATCGAGTGCAGCCTGAGCGCCGAGCACGTAGCTGTTTTCCGACTCGTACATCGGATCCTCGTCTCCGTCCGCGTTGTTCGCGTGGTACCTTACCTTATATTCTGACGTTGCCCATACGGCGTACAGAACATCCAGCTGGTTGTTCTTAATAAATGTGTCGCCCTTCCTGTAGAGGCTATGTGTCATCGGATTGAGTCCGTTTCCGGTCGGATCGCCAAGGCTCCAGCCGAGGAAGGTGTTTTCGCTCATTACAGGCTCCTGGTCAAGAATTGTTACCGTGTTCTTGCTGTCGTCATCAGAACTTGAGTCATATTCCTTTGTATCCTTGGGTATCGTACTCTCGTCCGCGCCGTCGGCTACGTACCTAACCTGAGTATAGTCAGCCTTGCTGTCGCCCTTGCCGCCGTGCGGATCATTCGGGTCGAATGTATCCAAAGCCCATACCGCGTATACGGTCGTGCTTGTATCAAGCGAAGCGATCTGAGTTATTATCTCAGGTATGCCTTCGTTTGCGGCGAATACGACTTTGACTGTGTCGTTAAGGCTCCAGCCGAGGAACGCGGCGCCCTCTCTCGTCGGCGTGTACTTGCCGTCGGGATCAAGCTGAACGTCCTTTTGTCCGACATACAGCTCTCTGCTGTCGTCAACCGTCTCATCGGAAGATGTTCCGATAACGCCGCCGTTCGCGTTATATGTCAGAGTAACCTCTATCTGCTCCCATGTAGCGGTAAACGTTACGCTGTGACCGGGCATTGTGAACTCATCATTCGGGCTATATACCGGCTTGCCGCCGTCTATGTCGCCCGTTGTCCAGCCTTTAAATCTCCAGCCGGGACGGGTCGGCGTTCTGGGCGATACGTTTGTAAGCGTATCTCTTTCCGCAGTTCCCGCAAGCGGCATATTGCTCGCTCTGTCGGTTTCGGTCGCTTCAAATCCGTCGTCATAGAATATCTGCTTATAATCAGGTATACCGTCGCCGGGATTTTCAGGATCGGTTCCGCCCTTATTGTCGTCAGCCCATACAGCGTACAGCGTCATGGTGTGGCTGTCCGCATCATCGGGTGTGAGGGTCGTCGACTTGCCGACCTCTATCACAAGATCACTGTAAGCGGTAATGTTTCCGCTCTCGTTCACCTGAAGATCAGCCTTGTCAACGCCTCTTACCCAGCCTGCAAACGCCGCTCCGCTCTTGCTCAGTCTGCCTTCGTCACTCGCCGCGGTAATGGCGCTTCCTAAGCCGTAGCTGTTGTCGTTCTTAGGAACATCGCCGCTGCCGCCGTTTGCGTCGTACTTAACCTTGTATGCGTTTGTATCCTCGGTCCATACGGCGTACAGAACATCAAGCTTGCCGGTTTTTTCAAAGGTCTGACCGGGAATTAAGTCAACATCCTTGCCGCCCTTTGTCCATGTCCAGCCGAGGAAGGTGTACGCCTGACCCATGTAATCGTCACGGGTCGGATATCCGCTTTGGTCAGCGGGTATCTGTACCGTCGCTCCAAGCTCGTACTTTCCGCCGTCAACCGGTATGTTGTACGCCTTTACGCCCGCCGCGATCTCCGCGTCGGTCAGGTTGGATTCGTACTTAACCTGATACATATCGGGTACATTATCCGGTGTTTCGGGAGTCGGCGCCGGAGTCGCATCCGGATCCGCCGTCGGCGCGTCAGGATCGGGCGTTATGCTCGGATCAGCCGTCGGCTCGGCGGTCGCGTTCGGGTCGGGCGTTGCGCCGTAGCTGTCAACAGCCCATAAAGCGTAAACGTCAATATTACTCTCTTCGAACGTGACCGTTGTCACGAGCTTTCCGTCAACCTGACTGAGTTCCGTTACAACGCCGTTTTCGCCAAGTTTGCCGTCAAGTGTCCAGCCAACGAACGCGTAACCGTCGCGCTTGCTGAAACCGCTCAGTCTGCCGTCAAGCTCTGTCGGCTGCTTAAGCGCCGGCTCCTCGCCCTTTGCGTAGGTATTGTCGGATACAACCTGTTTGCCGGTTCCGTCGTTCTTATGATACGTCAGTGTATACTCGTTTGTCCAGATAGCGTACAGCACATCAAGTCCGTCGCCCTTCGCAAAGCTCTGTCCGTATGTCATCAGACTGCCGTACTCGCTCTCGCTTACGCTCGGCTTGTTAAGGCTCCAGCCAACAAAGCGGTAATTGTCTTCGCGTGTCGGAACACTGTGCTCATCGTCTGAACGCTTGATCTCAACATATCTGCCCGCCGTGTATTGCTCGTCATCCGACGGCATATACTTAACATTCGCCTCTGCCGGGTCAATACCGCCTAAGTTAGCGTCGTATATTACCTGCAGCTGGTCGGGTACACCGTCCGGTGCCGGAGGCATCGTCGGTGTAGGCGTCGGCGACGCGTTCGGGTCAGCCGTCGGAGCGTCGGGATCGGGCGTGATGCTCGGATCCGTCGTGGGTACAGGCTCAGGCGTTCCGCCATAGCTGTCCTCAGCCCAGATAGCGTAAACGGTTATGCCGCCGCTCGGCATCTTAACGTCCGCAGCCTTTTCGGGCAGCTTCTCGTTCTTGTTAAATACCTTGCCCTTTATCGACGCGTCTGTTGACCAGCCGTAGAATACGTAATTATCAAACGGCTTGTCATAGTCCGCTCCGCCGTCCTTCTTGTGCAGAGTCTGGTCTATCGGCGCGCTCACGTCAAGAGCGTAGCTTTCATCCGACTGATATGTGTCGCTATCCTGTTTGTTGTTTACATCGTATGTGATCTTGTATGTTGATGTTGACCATACGGCGTACAACACATCAAGCTTATCGCTCTTTTTGAATGTGTCGCCCGCCTTGTAGAGCGCGCCTGTTTCCGGATTGGTTCCGTGTCCGGTCGCGTCGTTAAGGCTCCAGCCGAGGAACTCGTTCTGGCTCATTGTCGGAGTGCCGTCAAGAACCGTTACGGTGTTCTTTTCCGTCTGTTCGGAATACGAGTCATAATCTTTGGTATCCTTAGGCACGGTGCCTTCGTCCGCGCCGTCGGCTACGTACCTAACCTGAGTATAGTCGGGTTTTCCGTCGCCGCTGCCCGGATCGTCGGGACTGAATGTGTCAGCCGCCCAGATAGCGTATACCACTTTGTTGCCGTCCATCGTGACATCTGTCACAAATTCGGGCATACCGACTTTCTCAGTAAAGACGCCTTCAGACTTAGTCTCGCTCCAGCCGACAAACGCCGCGCCGTCATGCATAGGCGTTATCTTGTTTTCCGGGTTAAGCGTCTGTTTCTGACCATATGTCCATTCGGTCGGACCGAATACATTTACGTGCGTCAGAGAAGTATCCTTATTGTCAACCTCTTCTCCCGCATTATTGGTATATTTCAGATAACCGCCGTTTGAATTATATGTCAGTGACAGATCAACCTTCGACCATACTGCCGTGAATGTCACTTTCTTGTTGGGCATTGTGAATGTCTCGCCGCCAACGTATCGGTTCGGATTTTCTACTTCGCCCTTGTTTACATCCTCGGTCGTCCAGTACAGGAATTCATATCCGAGAGCCGTGGGCACTACAAGCTTTACTGTGGCAGTTGTTCCGCTTACCGCGGTATCGGGCTGCGGTATATTCACTGCCTCGACAGGAGCGCCTTCGTACATTCCCGCCTCATAGAATATCTGACTGTAATCCGCGATCTTGTCTTGGTTCTCGTCAGCCGCCCATACCGCGTAAAGCGTCATGGTCTTTGAGCTGCCGTCGTCAGGCGTAAGCTCGATCAGCGAGCCCGCCATGATCAGACCGTCGGGTCTCTCGGTCACATTCTGCGCCTTGCCCTCGCCCTCGATTGCGTCATAGTCCGCCTTGCTCAGCCAGCCGGCAAATACCACTTTGTCATTGGCGTTAGTCATGTTCTCCTGATTGGAGATATTCACCATAGCTTTCGTGGTCGCTTCTACACTGTAGTCGTTCGGGTCATCCGGCGGATTTTCTCCTCCGTTGGCGTTGTACTTAACTTTATATACGTCTCCGGACCATACGGCGTACAGCACGTCAAGCTGACCGTTCTTCTCGAACGTGTCGCCCGCTTTGTAAAGCGTGCCGTCGGGTTTGGTTCCGTGTCCGGTATCATCATTAAGGCTCCAGCCCACGAACTGATAGTTCTCGCGTTTGGGTACTCCGGATGTGATCTTAACTGTGTACTCATCCTCCGAAGCGCCGTCCTTATTAAGCTTATAGGTCTTGTTGTCAACCGGAAGCTCAGTTACGCCTTCGGCTCCGGGAGCGTACTTGACCTGATAGATATCCGCTGTTCCGTCGTTTTCATCCGTGCCGTCTTCCGCCTTGAACTTGTCGGCAAGCCATACAGCGTAAACCGTCACGTTCTCGGTTTTAATTTCAACGCTTGCAACTGTTTCAGGCAGATTATCTGCGTTTTCGTAAATCATATCCGAGGAGTCGCGCAGGCTCCAGCCGTAGAATACAGCGCCGTCTCTGCTAAGAGTTCCGTGCTCGTCTTTCTCGCTGAGCGTTACGTTACCCTGATTATACTTGCAGCCAACCTCAATCGTAGTCTTTTCGGGTCTGCTGTTCCAATTTCCGCCATTGGCGTCAAATGTCAGCGTCAGGTCCGCGGTATCCCATACGGCTGTGAATACCACGCCGCCGCTTTCGGGCATTGTGAATGTGTCGCCACCTCCGAAGAGCTTATCGGTTCCGTGTTCAATGCTGCCCTCGCCGATGTCCGCAGGCTTCGCCGTCCAGCCCTTGAAGGTCTTTCCGGTCGTTGTCGGAACATGGCTGTCAACAGGCACATTTGTCGCTTTGGGTTCAGCCGTGCCGTTTGACGGCATATTGTTGACCTGATCCATGGTGAGTCCTTCACCCGGCAGATAGATGATCTGCAGGTAATCGGGAATTCCGTCGCCATTATGTTCGGGATCGTTCGGGTCTCCCTTGCTGTCCTCCGCCCATACCGGATAGAGGTTGATATTCTTTGTAATGCCGTCGCTGTCAGCTTTCGCATAGCTCGTGTAATCGGCTATCTCAATGATCTGATCCTGCGTAAGCATTCCTTCAACCGGAGCTTTTACGGTATTTACGCTGTCTTCTGCCTTAAGGCTCCAGCCGATGAATACCGCATTCTCTCTCGCAAGCGCGGGACTTCCGGTGTTGCCCTGGATCAGAGCTTTGTCGGTCTCCGCGTACTTTCTCAGTGCTGTGGGAGGTACTCCGGGACTCGGCGTTGTTTCGGGATCAGTGTTCGTCGCCCCGTTGTCATTATATACTATCCTGTAGATGTCCGAAGGCTCGTTCCATACGCCCTTAAGCGTCTGACCCGCAAGTTTGTCGTCCATATTATACGACGTTCCCGGCATATGAATATGCTCGCCTTCGCTGTTGGGATCGTGCGACCAGCCGGCAAAGCTGTAGCCTTCTGGTATGTTCTCAGAACCCTCAATATTAAGGAACCATACAGTCTCGCCTTCCTCATAGAGGTGATCGTCAACCGGAGCTGTTACCTCATCCGACAATCCGTTCCAGTTTTGGTCTGTCGGCAGGTTCGCATCATAGAACAGCTGCTTGTAGTCCGGCTTGTCGTCATTGCCGCTGCCGCCGCTCGGACCGGTCTTTACATCCTCAGCCCATACCGCGTATACATCAATTGTAAATACGCTGTCGCTGTCAAACGTAACTTCCTTGGTCACACCCGCAGTCTTTGCTTCAGCAAAGCTGTCAACCTTACCTTTGTAAGCCGTCTTGTTCCAGCCCGCAAACGCCTTGCCTTCAGGCTTTGTGAATTTGGGCAGGTTCGTTGTGTCGGCGCTGAGCGTCACGGTTTCACCCTTATTATAATGTGTCGGGTCGGTGTATGTCGTTTCAGTGTCCGTGTTGCTGTGGTAGATAATCGTGTAAGCGCGCGTCCACTGAGCATACAGTGTGTCGTAGCCGCCCGTCTTGTTAAACGAGCCGTCTATCGCAACATCCGCACCATTTTCCTTATCGTTGAGCTTCCAGCCTGTGAATGTCCAGCCCTCGCGTTCGGGGTTCTTGCCGTCCGTCTTATCGTCTGAGATGTTTACGCTCGTGTTCGGTACGATATTATTACCTTGGAACTTCGGCGTCGGCGTGTACTTAACATCTTCACCGCCCGCGTTCATGTCATAGCCGTACTGTAAGTAATCCTCAATCGTGTCGCCGGTTCCGGGTTCGGTTCCGCCGATCTTATCGATTGCCCATACCGCGTAAACCGTGATATCATCGTTCGCGAATGTCACAGTTCCGTTTTCTTTATCTATTATGTTTGACTGCGCTGCCTGATAAGAGCCGTAGGACTGAATATCATTAAACTTGGTCAGCGACCAGCCAAGGAACTTATAGCCCGTTCTGGTCGGGTCAGCATCGCCGCTTCCTTCCAGACCTCTGTAGATCTCATACGGCTTTGCAGTGCTTCCGCTCCGATGCAGATTGCTGTCCTTCTTGTTATCGGACGTTCCGTCGTTCATATCGAATATCAGAGTGTAGTCGCCGTCCCAGATCGCGTACAGCACATCAAACGCGCCCGTCTTCTTGAACGTGTCGCCATTCTTGTAAAGTCCCAATTCAGGATCAGGCTGACCATCCTCATCCAGCTTGTAACCCTTGCCGCTGGGATCATTAAGGCTCCAGCCGAGGAATACATAGTGTTCAAGCTTAGGCTCGATTGCGGTTATGCTGATCTCCTCACCAACACTATGCGCAGCGTAATCATTATCCGGCATCGGGTCCGGAGTTCCGCTCGCCGCTTCGGGCGTGTTCGGATCGTATCTATACTGGGTGTAGTCCGGCTTCGGGCTCTCTCCCGGCGAGAGTACTTCCTGCTCGTAATCGTCCAATGCCCACAGTGCGTAAACCGTCTTGCTCTCGGTCATCTGAACACTGGTCGTGAGATAACCAAGCTCTGCGATATCGGTTATCGGCTCGTGTGCCTCGGCGCTCCAGCCGAGGAATATAGCCTTCTCTCTTGTGGGCTTAGCTTCGGTGTCAAGAGTTACGAACTCGTTTCTCTGATACGTTGCGGGAGTGGGTATCGGGTTAGCTTCGCTGTCTGTACCGCCGTTTAAGTCGTAGGTGAGCGTTACATCGTCATCCGCTCTCCAAATCGCGTACAGAACATCAAGCGTGCCGTTCTTAGTGAAGGTCTTGCCTTCTGTCAGGACAGGATTTTCTTCCGTGCCTTCGGGAAGCGCCGCGCCCGCCTCAAGATCAGCGATCTTCTTATTCAGGCTCCAGCCCATGAAGTGGTAGCCGTCGTCACGGGTGGGTACTCCGTTGAGAACTACAACCTGTCTGCCCTTCTCATAGGTATCCTCATCATATGGCAGTCCCTGAACATTTGCTGTTAATGCGTCGTCAACATTTGCGTCATACTTGACCTGAAGCTGATCCGGCTTGCCGTCCGGTGCAGGTGTCGTTCCCGGTGCGGGTGTCGTTCCCGGTTCTGCGCCTTCGGGTGTGGGTATCGGTCCAAAGCTGTCCTCTGCCCATACCGCGTAAACCGTCACATCTCCGCCCTCGGCGGGTATTGTAACAGTTGTGGTTGTATCCGGCAGTTCTGCATTGCCGGCATATTTCTTTCCGATTGCCTCTTCATTCTCTGTCCAGCCCGCAAATACGTAACCTTCGGGCGCGTTGTAATCTCCGCCCTCACGCACTGCCTTTTCAAGCAGAACCATTGCGCCGTTTGCGTAAGGCATATTTGACTGATAGGTGTTGTCCTGCTCGCCCTCTGCCTTATTGTTTACATTATAGATAACTCTGTTCTGTGCATAGTCGGGCGCGCCGTCTCCGTTCTCATCGACAGCCCAAACAGCGTACATAGTCATTACTCTTACGTCTTCGCTGTCCGGATTGAGTTCTATCAGAGTACCGTCTGAATGTATCTTTGCCTGATTATCGCGGTCGGGCTGCTCTTTAATAACGCTCTTAAATATGCTGTCCGCGGCTTCATAATCCGCCTTGGTTACCCAGCCGATAAATACCGCTTTCTGATCTATACTCAGGTTTTCGCCGTTCGCAAGAACGATCTCCTCATTCTTGTCATACAGACCCGGGTCGTACGGTGCTTGATTTTCCTCATCAGTTCTCTTACCAGCGCCGGGTTCATACTTAACAGAGTATACTCTCTCCGCGGGAACCCATACAGCCTTAAGCACATCAAGCTGAGCGTTCTTATTAAATGTTCCGCCCGGCTGATATTTTGTTTCGTCTTTGTCATTGAGCTGCCAGCCGCCGAAGGTATACGGTATATCCGTACCCGTGATTTCGGGCGCGTTCTTTACTGTTACCGGTGCTTCTGCCTGATACTTTTCGGTATCGACCGGAACATTTGTTACAGTTATTGTTCCGTCCTGATCCGCTTTCAAGCCGTCTATATTCTTGTCATAGCGTACTTGGTAGCGGTCGGGGATATTATCGGGTGTTGCCTGCGGATCGCCTGTGTCATCATTCGTACCCGAATTATCCTCAGCCCATACCGCGTATACGTCTATATCCGAAGTCTCAAATGTAACGTATGTCTCAAGCTTTGGCAGAGCATCCTCGTTTGCGTATTTCAGCGCAAGACCGCTTTCTTTGTTGACCAATGTCCAGCCTGCGAACGCATAGTCTTCGGGTGCCTCAAATCCGTTCTTTTTGCCTGCCCATGTTATCTCATCCTCAAGCGGAGCGCTCTGGTTCTGAGCGTATGAGCCTTTTTCGTATACGTCGGTATCCGCAGCTTCTTCGGTCTTGGTGTTGGCGTGGTATCTTATCTTATACTGACCTGCCTCCCAGATTGCGTACAGCGTGTCAAGACCGTCACTCTTTGTAAAGGTCTTTCCGACTGCCTGCTCCGCCGTGGCATTGGGGTTATTAAGTCCCCAGCCCTTGAATACGTAGCCGACCCTTGTGGGTGTGCCTTCCTTAACGTTTACATCAGTATTCGGCTCGTAGTCACCGTCGTCAAACGGAACGCCTTCAACCTTCTCGCCGCCCGCGTTCGCGTCATAGCGAACCTGCTTGTAGTCCGGCTTGTTGTCCGGTGCGGGCGTCGCGTTCGGATCCGGCGACTCGCCGGGTGCCGGCTCCGGCGTCGGTCCAAATGTGTCAGCCGCCCATACCGCATAAACCACAACGTCGTTTGTGGTCAGGTGTTCAACCGTATTAACTGTCGCGGGCATCGCGCCGTGCCTTGAGTACATCTCTTCGTTGCTGTCAACAAGGCTCCAGCCCTCAAATACCGCCCCGCTGCGCGTTACAGTGAGCTTGCTATCCTTATCAAGCGTAAGAGTCATGTCATATGTCAAGTCTGCGCTGCCGTATACGCCAACGTGCGTAACTCTTATATTGGTGGGATTGCTTGCATATGCTATATTACCACCGTTGGCATCATATATAACATCAAGAGCTACCTCTTCCCACTGAGCTGTGAATACCACGCCGCCGCTTTCGGGCATTGTGAATGTGTCGCCGCTCTTGTAATTACCATCATCTCCTGTAGGTGTACCCTCGGTTATACCTTCGGCTTTCCAGCCCTTGAATGCATATCCCGTTCTGGTCGGAACATGGCTGTCAACAGGCACATTTGTCGCTTTGGGTTCAGCCGTGCCGTTTGACGGCATATTGTCAACGCCCTCCGCACCCGGCAGATAGATGATCTGCTCAAAGTCCGGAATTCCGTCGCCCTTGCTTCCGGGATCGTTCGGATCTCCCTTGGTGTCCTCCGCCCATACAGGATAGAGGTGCAGCGTCGTGGTTCCGTCCGCCGGAACAGTGTCTTTCATCTTGCCAATAAGTTCCTCATTGACTTCCACTATTGTATCGGGCGCGTAGAAGTCCGTTGTCGGCTTCGCTGTAACTGTGGGACTATCGGGTGCAGGCGTTGCAAGAGTCCAGCCGATAAATACCGCGTTCTCTTTTTCGAGCGCAGGACTTCCGCTGTTTCCCTGAATCATTGCCTTGTCGTCCTTGGCGTACCTTCTCAGCGCCAACGGAGCTTTGCCTTCGTTTGTCTTGCCGTCGTCATGATATTCAAACTTATAAATATCTTCGGGCGTGTTCCAAACGGCATAGATAGTCATGCCGCCCTTAAGGTTTTTGCCTCCTACTGCGTCCGCATCACCGATAGTGTAGCTGCTGCCCACCGAGTAGTCGGAATTTTCAGCGGATTGTTCAATCGCCCAGCCTGCCAAGCTGTAACCGGTGGGTATGTTCTCCTCACCCACGATATTCAGTATTATAACATTTCCGTCGTTTTCATACGCGGTAGCATCAACCGGAGCCTTGACTAAGTCTTTGGCAGTTGCCCAGTTCGGATCTTCTGTCGGGATATTCGCGTCATAGAATATCTGCATATAGTCGGGAACTCCGTCGCCCTTGTTTTCAGGGTCGGTCGGGTCGCCCTTTGTGTCCTCAGCCCATACCGCGTAAACCGTGATCGTGTTAGGATCGCTGTCATTGTCACTGAGATTCAGGTTGGTCTCGGTAAAGTCAACCGAAGTTATAAGTCCGGCTTTAGTCTGTGCATCATAACTTGCCACATCAGACGCACTCTTCTTAAGGCTCCAGCCCACAAAGGCTTTGCCCTCATTCGTGAATTTAGTTGTGTCGTTGCCAACCAGACTTGCGGTCTGATTCTGATTATAAGGCGTTACATCCTCGTAAGTGCCGGCTCCGCCGTTATTATTATAAATCAGCTTATATGCCTTGGTCCACTGAGCATACAGTGTGTCGTAGCTGTTGGTCTTGACGAAATTGCCGCCTATCGCAACGTCTGTGCCATTTTCATTATCGTTGAGCTTCCAGCCTGTGAATGTCCAGCCCTCACGTTCGGGGTTCTTGCCGTCCGTCTTATCGCCTGAAATGTCAACAACCGTTCCGGCGGTGATGTTATTAGCGCCGCGATCATCCTGTTCAAACTTCGGCGTCGGCGTGTACTTAACCTCTTCGCCGCCCGCGTTCATGTCATAACCATACTGGTAGTAGTCGGGTGTAGTGTCGCCGGTCTTGTCAATCGCCCATACTGCGTACAGCGTTATGTCGCTGCTGCCGAAGGTGATCGTATCGTCTTGAACAATCGAAACATTCGCAGCCTGCTCTTCGGCATAATTTTCAACATCCTTCGGCGTCTTTATTACCGACCAGCCGAGGAACTTATAGCCCTCGCGCGAAGGTGTGTCAGTATCGCCGCCGCTTGCAGCTTTATACTGAGTTTTAATACTGTCAACCTTATCACCGTTATGGTATACTGTTTTATCTTTATGTGTTGTCGGCGACTCATTATCATTAAGATCAAATGTCAGAGTATACGCGCCGTCCCAAACCGCGTACAGCACATCATGACCGCCCGTCTTCTTGAACTTATCGCCATTCTTGTAAAGTCCCAATTCAGGATCAGGCTGACCATCCTCACCCGGCTTGTAACCCTTG
>CANQKP010000042.1 GCA_947624495.1 uncultured Monoglobus sp.
CGGGAACAGGTTCACGCCCTTTATCTTTATCATATCGTCCGATACAGGGCAGAACGGACGATATGATAAAGATAAAGGGCGTGAACCTGTTCCCGTCCGAGATAGAAAGCGTTGTGCTTGAGTTCCCGCAGGTCAGCCCTAATTATCAGCTTATTCTGCGCCGTGAAAATATGCTGGATAACCTTGAAATTGTGGTTGAGCTTGTGGACGGCAGTCTGCTTGAAAAATATTCTGAAATCGAGAAGCTTACCAAGGAGATGTCGGAGCGGCTTCACAGCGTGTTGGGTCTTAGGGCAAAGCTGAGACTTGCCGAGCCGAAATCAATCGAAAGAACTACAGGCAAGGCAAAGAGAATTATTGATTTACGCGATTTGGACTAATTGACTAATTTAAATGGAGGAAATATATATGCAGAAAAAACTTATGCTCGGAAACGAGGCTGTTGCCCGCGGACTTTGGGAATGCGGTGTTTCCGTTTCGTCGGCTTATCCCGGAACGCCCAGCACTGAAATATCCGAGTTTGCGGCAAAATATGACGAGATTTATGCCGAGTGGGCCCCTAACGAGAAGGTTGCGCTTGAAGTTGCGCTGGGTGCGGCTGTTGGAGGCGCGCGGTCGTTTTGCGCTATGAAGCACGTGGGACTTAACGTCGCCGCCGACCCGCTGTTTACCGCGTCTTACACCGGTGTGAACGGAGGTCTTGTAATCGCGGTCGCCGACGATCCGAGTATGCATTCGTCTCAGAATGAGCAGGACAGCCGCAACTACGCCAAGGCGTCCAAGGTCCCGATGATTGAGCCGTCTGACAGCGCAGAGTGCAAGGAGTTTGTCAAGCTTGCGTATGAGATAAGCGAAAAATTTGACACTCCGGTTCTGTTCCGTCTCTCGACAAGAGTTGCGCATTCTCAAAGCATAACCAAACTTGAGGACAGAATTGTTCCTGAGCTTAAAGACTACAACACAGATATAGTTAAATACGTTATGATGCCCGCAAGCGCCATAAAACGCCACCCGATAGTGGAGCAGCGTTTGACGGATCTGACCGAGTATGCCGAGAACACGCCTCTTAACAGAGCCGAGTACGGCGACAGAAAAATAGGCGTTATTACAAGCGGAATGTGCTATAACTATGTGCGGGAAGCATTCGGAAACGATGTTTCGGTGTTAAAGCTCGGTATGGCTTATCCAATGCCGGTCAAGCTTATAAAGGAGTTTGCTTCAAAGGTTGAAAAGCTTTATGTGGTTGAGGAGCTTGACCCGTTTATCGAGGAACACTGCAGGAACATTGGCGTTAATGTCATTGGCAAGGAGCTGTTCCCGATGTGTTATGAGTTCTCTGCAAGGCAGATAAGGGAGCTTATCAGCGGCGTCAAAGGCGCGCCATATGACGAGCCGGACGAGGATGTTCCCATGCGTCCTCCGGTACTGTGCGCCGGATGTCCGCACCGCGGCACTTTCTACATACTCAAGAAGCTTGGTGTCAATGTATGCGGCGATATTGGATGCTATACTTTGGGCGCTGTAGCGCCTCTTCAGTCGATCCACTCGGTTGTCTGTATGGGTGCATCTATCGGTATGGCGTTTGGAATGTCACTTGCAAGAGGCAGGGACTACGCCAAAAAGACTGTTGCCGTTTTGGGTGATTCAACATTTATCCACAGCGGAATTACAGGTCTTATTGACATTGTGTACAACAAGGGAATTAATACCGTTATGATACTTGACAATTCTATCACCGGAATGACGGGACACCAGGACAACCCGACTACAGGCAAGACGCTTAAGGGCGAGCCTACAAAGCAGGTTGACTTGGAACTCCTTGGCAGAGCCGTAGGGATTGACAGAATTGCCGTTGTTGACCCGTTTGACCTTAAGAATACCGAAAAGGTAATAAAGGAGGAGCTTGCCGCCGAGGAGCCGTCTCTGATCATAGTTCAGCGTCCATGCGCTCTGCTTAAGTCGGTCAAGTTTCCGGGTCCGATAGCGATAGACCAGGACAAGTGCAAAAAGTGCAGAATGTGCAAAAAGCTTGGCTGTCCGGCAATCGTTGACAAGGGCGACAAATTGGTCATAGACAAAACTCAGTGTGTGGGCTGCGGTTTGTGCCGCGGTGTGTGCGCTTTCGGCGCTATAGAATAGGAGGTTGTGATGAATAATACAGATTGCAAATCTATTATGATCGTGGGCGTGGGCGGTCAGGGTACTCTGCTCGCCAGCCGTATTTTAGGCAACCTTCTGCTAAGTGAGGGTTACGATGTAAAGGTTTCGGAAGTACACGGTATGTCCCAGAGAGGCGGCAGTGTTGTAACATATGTAAAGTACGGTACCTGTGTGGACTCACCTATAATCGACAAGGGCGAAGCGGATTTGATTTTGGCTTTTGAGGAGCTTGAGGCGTACAGATACCTGCCTTATCTCAAAAAAGGCGGAACCATAATCTGCAATACACAGAATATCGACCCGATGCCCGTAATAATCGGCGCGAAGGAATATCCCGCGGATATTATAAAAAAGATTAAGGCTAAAAACGTTGACATTGTTCCGGTTGACGCCGCAGGACTCGCAATGGAAGCGGGGAACATAAGAACGGCTAACGTGGCGCTCATAGGCGTGCTGTCAATGAGAGTAGACATACCTGAGCAGTCGTGGCTCGACACAATTAAATCCACCGTGCCGCAAAAGGCTGTTGATGTGAATGTCAAAGCCTTTAAGCTCGGAAGAAACAATCATTAATTCAGGAGGTAAATTTTATGTACGTAAAGCAAATATCGGTTTTTATGGAAAACAAGCCGGGCAGACTGGCTGCTATCACTCAAGTACTTAAAGATAATAACATCGACATCCGCGCGATTAACATTGCGGACACGACCGACTTCGGAATTCTGAGAATGGTTGTGAACGATGCGGCGGAGGCTGAGCGGGTACTCAGAGCCAACAGCATGACGGCAAACGTTTCGGATGTTATCGCAATTTCTATTGACGACAACGTCGGCGCGTTCAGTGATGTAATTAAAATTCTTAAGGATAAGAATATAAGCATTGACTATATATACTCATTTATCGGTGAAAAATCCAATAAGGCGATCATAGTAATCAAAACCAACGACCTTGAGCTGTCTGTTTCTGCACTTGTCCAAAACGATGTAAAGGTACTCAGTTCCGAGGAAGTGAACAGCTTAAACTATGCGGAATAATTCAAAAGAATACAGGCGGTTCCTGAGTGAAAATTTTAATGTGAGCGAAGCTGCGCTTGAGCTTTATGACAAAGTGTCAAGGCGGCTTACAGAGCGGTTTTCCGAGATAGAACAGATTGCCGCATATAATCAGGCTAAGGTTTTAAAGGCTTTCCAGAACAACCGCATATCGTACGCCCACTTCGGCGAGACCACCGGTTACGGCTATGATGATTTGGGCAGAGACGCTCTTGACAGGGTATACGCCGAAATCACCGGAGCTGAGGACGCAATGGTGCGCCACAATATCGTATCAGGAACCCAGGCAATTTCCGCCTGTCTTTTCGCATTGCTGCGTCCGGGCGACGTTATGGCTTCGATCTGCGGCGCTCCATACGACACTATGGAGGAAGTTATCGGTATCCGCGAGGGTGAATACCGCGATACCGGCTCGCTCAAGGATTTTGGCGTATCCTACCGCCAGGTTGATTTAAAGGACGGCGCTCCGGACTATACCGGAATTGAAAGTCTGCTTAAAAGCGAGAAAATAAAGGTAGTGCTTATCCAGCGTTCCCGCGGCTATGAATGGAGAAATTCGCTGTCGGTCGATGTTATTGGAAAAATAATCTCTCTGGTGAAGCAGATAAGCCCCGAAACGCTATGTGTTGTGGACAATTGCTACGGTCTGTTTGTTGAGGAAAAGGAGCCAACCGAATTCGGAGCGGATCTTATCGTCGGCTCTTTGATCAAAAATGCCGGCGGAAGCCTTGCTTTAAGCGGCGGATACATTGCCGGAACCGAAGAATGTGTGCGCAAGGCGGGCTTCAGGCTGACCGCGCCGGGTCTCGGCAAGCACGTGGGCGCCAGTCTCGGAATGAACAGAAATATGTATCAGGGTCTGTTTATGTCACCTCACATCGTGGCTGAGAGCATCAAAACCGCGGCGCTGTGCGCGGGTATGTTTGAGGAATTGGGTTTTGATGTATGTCCTGCGTCTTTGGAGCAGCGTAGCGATATTATCCAGTCGATCAAGTTCGGCAGCGCGGAAAATGTTATAAAATTCTGTCAGGCTATACAGAAAGGGTCGCCGATCGACAGCTATGTTACACCTGAGCCGTGGGATATGCCCGGTTATGATGACCCGGTCATTATGGCTGCCGGAGCATTTGTGCAGGGATCTTCAATTGAGCTTTCCGCCGACGCTCCCATATGCGAGCCGTATATCGCCTATATGCAGGGCGGAGTTATATATGACAGCGCGAAGATAGCGATACTCCGTGCGGCAGATGAGTTTATTTAGATGCGAGGAATTTTTATGGCAAAAAATTGTGTTTTGTACGACAGAGTCTGCACTGACTGCGGTGAATGCGATTACTGCGATTTAAATCCGCTTAAAATATGCGACAACTGCGGAAAGTGCATTGAGACCGGCAGAGATTACAACGAAATCAAGATAGACAGCGTGATTATGCCGCGTGACCGCGACCACGCACATGACGACGGCTGCGGCTGCGGACACTGTCACCATTAAAATCAAGCAAAGCAAAAGGGCGGTTTTTTCCGCCCTTTTACTTATACCCAAGGAGTTTCATCCTTGTTTATAAACTTCCAGTAAAATGGGTTTACAGTTTTTCTCTTACCGTTAGCCCTGCTGGTTTGCCGCGTCCTGCTCATACTTCTCGATCATCTTCTTAACCATCTGACCGCCGATGCTTCCGGCCTGTCTTGATGTCAGATCACCGTTGTAGCCCTTGTTAAGAGTTACTCCGACCTCGGAGGCAGCCTCCATCTTGAACTGATCCATAGCGGCTTTAGCCTGAGGAACTACCAGCTTGTTAGAACTGTTTGAATTAGCCATTTTATTTCACTCCTTTAACTTATTCACATTTTTTAAATATTAAATATTTAATTTTCATGTGCTGCAATAGTATTTTGTGAAATTAGTCTGCTTTATATACAAGTAAATTTTTCAAGTTATTTGGTCAAAAATTTTTTAAAAAAGTTTTATAATAGGTATTGCACAAATTTTTCAATTATGGTAAAATATTTTTAGTAAAATTAATTAATATAAATCAAAGGAGTTAAAACCTATGAAAAAGAATGTAACATTTAACTATCGCAGAGCCCTGAGCTTCTTCTCTCAGGAGGAGATCGACAATATGCAGGCGCAGATCAATGCGGTCGACAAGACGCTCATGGACAAGACCGGAGCCGGAAACGACTTTTTGGGCTGGATAGACCTGCCGGTCTGCTATGACAAGGATGAGTTTGCAAGAATTAAAAAAGCCGCTGAAAAAATCAGAAGCGACAGCGATGTACTGTTGGTTGTCGGCATAGGCGGTTCATACCTCGGTGCGAAGGCTGCCTGCGATTTTTTGGGCGGTCCGTTTTATAATATGACCGAAAAACCGCAGATCATATTCTGCGGCAACAACATCAGCCCCAACTATCTTAACGCGGTTTTAAAGACGATTGAGGGTAAGGATGTTTCGGTCAACATAATTTCAAAATCCGGCACAACGACCGAACCCGCGATAGCTTTCAGAATTCTTAAAAACTATGTTGAGAAAAAGTACGGCAAGGAGGAGGCTAAGTCCAGGATTTACGCCACCACCGACAAGGCTCGCGGCGCTCTTAAGAATTTGGCTGATGAGGAAGGTTATGAGACCTTTGTCGTTCCGGATGACGTCGGTGGAAGATATTCAGTCCTCACCGCTGTAGGTCTGCTGCCAATCGCCGTTTCAGGCGCTGATATTGACGCTATGATGCAGGGTGCGGCTGACGCGAGAGAAATGTATATGAACGCGGACCTTAAGGAAAACGAATGTTATCAGTACGCGGCGATCAGAAATATACTGCTCCAGAAGGGCAAGACAATAGAAATGCTCGTTAATTATGAGCCTGAGCTTCAGTATTTCATCGAATGGTGGAAGCAGCTCTACGGCGAGAGCGAGGGCAAGGACAAGAAGGGTATATTCCCGGCAGGCGCTTCGTTCTCAACCGACCTTCACTCAATGGGTCAGTATATTCAGGACGGCAGACGTCAGCTGTTTGAGACCGTGCTGTATGTAAAGAACTCAAAGTCGGATATTGAGATGACGATAGACAAGGACAATGTTGACGGTCTTAACTTCCTTGCGGGCAAGACAATGGATTTTGTAAACAAAAAGGCGTTTGAGGGTACGCTGCTTGCCCATACCGACGGCGGAGTTCCCAATCTTATTGTAGAACTTGAAGCTCTTGACGAATATACCTTCGGTCAGTTGGTTTACTTCTTTGAGAAAGCCTGCGGCATCAGCGGCTACCTGCTCGGCGTTAATCCATTCAACCAGCCCGGCGTTGAAAGCTACAAGAAGAATATGTTCGCGCTCCTCGGCAAGCCCGGTTATGAGGCTGACAAGGAAGCTCTGGAGGCAAGACTTAAATAACTTCGGATTTATTCAAAAAAAGCTTGCGTTGTTTGAATAAGTATGTTAAAATATGACTATAATATGCAAGTGTGCAAGACACATAAAATAAATACCGGAAAGGGGTAATTAACATGATAAAAATACATATCGGACTCAAGGGAAGCGGAAAGACCAAGAAGATAATTCAGGACGTTAACGAGGCTGTTAATATCGAACACGGCAACGTTGTTTGCATTACAGACGGTAACCGTCTTATGCATGACATTTCGAGACAGGCGAGAATGGTCGATACCGAGGATTTTGCTATACGCAACTTTGATATGTTCGAGGGTCTCATCTGCGGCATAATCGCTCAGGATTTCGATGTGACGCACATATTCATCGACAGTATCTTCAAGAGCGTTAAGGGCGGCGACATGGAGTCTCTTGACAAGTTCGTGGCGGATCTTGAAAAGTTCGAGAAGAAGTTTAACGTGTCCTTTACCATGATGGTCAGCGCGAAGGAGTCCGAAGCGGGCGAGAACGTTAAGAAATATATTGACTAAAATAAATTATTGACTTAATTTAATTTTTATGGTATTGTATAGAGGTCGTAATATTTTTACGGCCTCTGTTTAATGTATAATATTATTCGAAAGGTTTGATGAAGATGAATTATATCAGCACCCGAAACAAGGCGCTTAAGCTGACCTCATCCGAGGCTATAAAAAAAGGATTGTCGGACGACGGCGGTCTGTTTGTTCCCGAAAGCTTTCCCCGTCTCAAAAAGTCGGATATAGAAAGCCTGACCGGGAAATCATATATTGAAAGAGCAAACTTTATATTAGGTAAGTTTTTAACCGATTTTACAAAAGAGGAAATAGAAGAATGTACAGTGGGCGCGTACGGCGGCGGTCGGTTCAGCAGTGAAAAGGTCGCGCCGCTTGTCAAGCTCGACGACAGCGCTTATGTTCTTGAACTGTGGCACGGTCCCACCTGCGCCTTTAAGGATATGGCGCTTCAGATACTGCCCCGCTTCATGACCACCGCTATGAAAAAGACCGGCGAGGACAAGACGGTCGTTATTCTGGTCGCCACATCTGGCGATACCGGAAAGGCAGCGCTTGAAGGATTTCGCGATGTTGACGGAACGAAAATCGTTGTTTTCTATCCCAGCGACGGCGTGAGCGATATGCAGAAGCTTCAGATGATAACTCAGGAGGGCGGAAACGTCTGTGTTGAGGGCATCCGCGGTAATTTTGACGACGCTCAGACCGGAGTTAAGAAGATATTTACAAATGAAAAGATAATAAAAGAGCTTGCAGATAACGGATTTGTGTTCTCCTCCGCAAACTCGATCAACTGGGGCAGACTTGTGCCGCAGATTGTGTACTATGTTTCAGCTTACTGCGATATGGTAGAGGGCGGTGAGATCGAAAACGGGGATATGATCAATATCTGCGTTCCCACCGGAAACTTCGGCAACATTCTTGCGGCGTACTACGCCAAGAAAATGGGTCTGCCGGTGAATAAATTCATCTGCGCTTCAAACCGGAACGATGTTCTGACCGATTTTATAAGAACCGGAGTATATGACAAAAACAGAGAGTTTTATCAGAGTATATCACCCTCGATGGATATTTTAATATCAAGCAACCTTGAACGTTTGCTGTTTGATGTTTGCGGCAAGGACGATAACAAAATAAAAGATTTGATGGATAAGCTTTCCAGGGACGGAAAGTACAGCCTGACCAAAACAATGCATAACCGCATCGGCAAGCTTTTCTGGGCGGGCTGCTGCGATGATTATTTCACAAAGGTCCGTATCTGGAAAACATTTGCCGAAAACGGTTATACTCCCGATACTCATACCGCTGTGGCGCTGGATGTATACAAGCAGTATCTTGAACAGACCGGCGACATGACGAAAACGGTTATTGCGTCAACAGCAAGCCCGTTTAAGTTTGCCAATTCCGTGCTTTCTGCTTTGGGAGTTGAGCCTTACGGATATGACGACTTCCAGCAGCTTGTTTTGCTTAGTGAAAAGACGGATATGGATATACCGGAGTCGCTCGCAGGACTCAGCGGAAAAGATGTGAGATTTAACGAAGTAATAAGCTCAAATGATATGTACGGCTCAATCAAAAGAGTGCTTGACATAAAATAATAAAGATGTTCGGAAGGCTGACGAAAGGCAGCTCGGAGGTGAGCATTCCGCTTGTACACTGCGCGGTCGATATGTTTTGAACATAGTAATCGACCTCTAAGAGATCAGTTTGCTCCGCGCAATTGTGTCCGCTGCGCTCACCTGCCGTTTTGCTTTCCGCATTTCCTAACCGCTATTCGTTGTTTTGGGGCTTAAAGGTTACGCACTCGGTGTCGCATGAGCTGCAGCAGTTCTGAGTGCAGCCGACCTCAATGCAGCCTGCTGTACATACATCGTCTGAGGCGTGATACTCACAGTCGTTGACTCTGCACACGATTTTGTTGTTGTGTCCTTCCATATTTAACTCTCCTTTCAGGTTATACCTATTGCGGTATTTGTTACGGCATTAGTATTTCCGCGGCGGCAAAAGATATACGGTATATTTGAATTTTGTTAAGAACCGAGGTAAGAAAATGGCAGTATTTGCGATTTCCGATTTACATCTTCCGCTTGGCATAGACAAGCCGATGAATGTGTTTGGCAGCCGGTGGGATAATTATGTTGACAGACTCAGGGAAAACTGGCAGAATATTGTCAGTGATAATGATATTGTTATTATGCCCGGCGACATTTCGTGGGCGACTTATTTGGAGGACGCCTTCAAGGATTTTGATTATATCAACGGTCTGAACGGAACAAAGATAATTCTTAAAGGGAACCATGATTATTGGTGGACAACAATGAACAAACTTAACGTTTTTAAGGAAAAACACGGGTTTGAAACGGTCAATTTCATACACAACAATTGCTTTATTGCCGGGGATCTGGCAGTCTGCGGCGCCCGCGGCTGGAACATTGCCAAGGACAACTCGCCGGAGGAGGACAAGCGTCTTTTTCTCAGGGAGAAGGAGCGCATGATCCTTTCGCTTGAGAGCGCGAGGCAGTACAAGCCCAAGGAGATAATCGCCGCAATGCACTACCCGCCGGTGGAAAAAAACGGTCTCAACCGTGACTTTATTGAGATTTTCAAAGAGTACGGCGTTAAAAAGTGCATATACGGTCATCTTCACGCCGCGGCTCAAAGCTTTGCGGTGCAGGGTGATGTTGACGGCGTGGAGCTTATTTTGGTCGCAAGCGACTACTTAAAATTTGTGCCGAAATTGATTTGCGTCTGAGGCGCGTACTCAGAACTTCAAATTAAACAAAATTACAGTAAAAACTGCTTGTTGATAATGTAAAATTTGTTAAATGTAACATGAATTTTTTTGGAAAAATGCTTGTGTAATCTGCGGCGGTATGTTATAATATTCCAATGCGTAAATAATACATATTGAATACAGAGAGGTAATTTTAATGTCAAACGTAGAAAGAGAAAAGAATACTGTAACCTTTGAATTTTCGGTAACTCCCGAAGAGTTCGAGAAGGCGGTTGAGCGTTCCTACAGAAAGAATGTCAAAAGAATTAACCTGCCCGGCTTCAGAAAGGGCAAGGCTCCCAGATTTCTGATCGAAAAGACCTACGGCAAAGAAGTGTTCTATGAGGACGCTGTTAACTTTGTGCTGCCGGACGCATATGATAAAGCGGTGGAGGAGAACGGCATTTATCCTGTGGCTCAGCCCGAAATCGATATAAAAGATGACTCTATCGACCCGACCCATGACATTGTTTTCACAGCTAAGGTCGTTGTTAAGCCTGAGTTTGAGCTTGGCGAGTACAAGGGTGTTAAGGCTGAAAAACCCGAATACACCGTTACGGATCAGGACGTTGAGGATGAGATCGAAAAGGTTAGAGAAAGAAATTCAAGACTGGTTCCCGTTGAGGACAGACCTATACAGGCTGACGATATTGCCAACATTGACTACGAGGGTTCGGTCGACGGCGTTCCGTTTGAAGGCGGTAAGGGTGAAGGCTTTGACCTGACGATCGGTTCGGGTCAGTTTATTCCCGGCTTTGAGGATCAGCTGCTGGGCAAGAACGCAGGCGAGGATGTTGATGTTAAGGTTACCTTCCCTGAGGAGTATCATGCAGCAGAGCTTGCCGGCAAGGACGCTTTGTTTAAAGTAAAGATCAACTCGGTCAAGTTTAAGGAGCTGCCGGAAGCTGACGACGATTTTGCCATGGACGTAAGCGAGTTTGACACTCTTGACGAATATAAGGCTGACATCCGCAAGAAGCTCGAAAAGCAGAACGAGGACAGAGCAAAGCATGAAACCGAGCAGAATGTTGTTGACGCCGTATGCGATGCCACCGAAATTGATATTCCAAACGAGATGATCGACAGCCAGATCGACACCATGATAAGAGATATGGATATGCAGATGCGCTATCAGGGCATTGATCTTCAGACCTACATGAAGTACACCGGTCAAACCATGGACGCGATACGCGCTCAGTATAAGCCGGAGGCTGAAAAACGCGTAAAGACAACGCTGGTTCTTGAGAAGGTAGCCGAGGTTGAAAAGGTTGAAGTGTCGGATGACGACATTGCCAAAGAGTATGAGAGCATCAGCAAGGATAACGGCATGAAGGTTGAAGATATCGAGAAGTATATTCCGAAAACCGACATAATCGAGCGGCTTAAGGCACAGAAAGCGATTGCGCTTTTGGTCGATAACGCTGATTTTGAATAAACCGGACAAAATTTGGTTATTTTACATTAAGGTTGGTTTGAGAATATCAAATCAGCCTTATTTGATAAAAAATATATGAATTAGCAATTATTATATCAGGAGGTATAAATATGAAAGACAACATTATCAAAAACAGTCTTGTCCCGTATGTCATTGAGCAAACCGGCAGAGGCGAGCGTTCTTACGACATATTTTCAAGACTTCTTAAGGACAGAATTATTTTCCTGTCCGATGAAGTAAATGACGCGACAGCCAGCCTTGTGGTCGCGCAGCTGCTGTTCCTGGACAGCGAGGACCCGGACAAGGACATCAATCTTTACATCAACAGCCCCGGCGGTTCTGTTACCGCAGGTATGGCGATTTATGACACTATGCAGTACACCAAGGCGGATGTTTCGACCATCTGCGTCGGAATGGCGGCTTCTATGGGCGCGTTTCTGCTCTCGTCCGGAGCCAAAGGCAAGCGTTTCGCGCTGCCTAACAGCGAGATCAAGATACATCAGCCCTTGGGCGGCGTTCAGGGTCAGGCTACGGATATGAAAATTCACGTTGAGAGAATGCTCAAAATCAAGGAAAACCTGAACAAAATTCTGAGCAAGAACACGGGTCAGCCCCTTGATGTTATCAAAAGAGATACCGAAAGAGATAACTTCATGTCAGCCGACGAGGCGCTGAAGTACGGCTTGATCGATAATATTGTAACCAAGAGATAGCTTAAAACCGGAGGTTGATATATATGCAAGGAAGGCATAACGGCGGAAATATCTGCACTTTCTGCGGCAAGTCCGACGCGCAGGTCCACGGTATGGTCCAGGGACCGACCGCCTGCATTTGTGACGAGTGTGTGCTGCTGTGTATGGATATACTGCATTTAAATTCAAATGATGCGTATGCGCAGCACGACTCTCATAAGCTGGAAAAGCTTACCGAGCTTCCAAAGCCGAAGCAGCTTCATGATTTCCTGAACGAGTATATCATCGGGCAGGATGAGGCGAAAAAAGCGTTGGCAGTAGCGATTTATAACCACTACAAAAGAATTTCACGGCAGGATGTGGCTCTCAAAAAATCCGGTCATTCCGAAAACCCGGATGTGGAGCTTCAGAAGAGCAATATTCTTATGATCGGTCCCACCGGCTCCGGCAAAACGTTTCTTGCCCAGACAATGGCAAAGCGTCTTAAGGCTCCGTTTGTCATAGCCGACGCCACTTCGCTGACAGAGGCGGGTTATGTGGGCGAGGATGTTGAGAACATCCTGCTTAAGCTCATACAGGAAGCTGACTATGATGTAGCCTTGGCAGAAAAGGGAATAATCTATATTGACGAGGTTGACAAGATCGCAAGAAAGTCAGAAAATCCGTCGATCACCCGTGACGTCAGCGGCGAGGGCGTTCAGCAGACCCTGCTTAAAATCTTGGAGGGAACTGTGGCAAACGTACCGCCCAACGGCGGCAGAAAGCACCCGCAGCAGGATTTTATCCAGATCGATACCACAAACATTTTGTTCATCTGCGGCGGCGCATTTGACGGTCTGGATAAAATAATCGAATCCAGAGTGGCGTCCAAGACGCTTGGATTTGGCGCGAAGGTCGAGAGCAAAAAGGAGCGCAACCGCGGCGATCTGCTTAAGCAGGTCACGCCCGACGATTTGGTCAAGTTTGGTCTTATACCCGAACTTATCGGCAGACTTCCGATAATAACAACGCTCGACACTCTGAACGTCGAGGCGCTCAAGCAGATATTCAGCGAGCCTAAGAACGCGCTGCTCAAACAGTATAAGACGCTTATGATGATGGACGGCGTTGATCTTGAGTTTGAGGACGACGCGGTAACCCTGATCGCCGAAAAAGCTGCCGAGCAGGAGACCGGAGCGCGCGGACTTCGCACTATCGTTGAGGATATAATGCTTGATATTATGTACGAGGCTCCTTCGGCTGAGGGTGCCGAAAAAGTAATCATAACGCGTGACTGTGTCGAAAAGAAGTCTGCGCCAAAAATCGTATACAAAGAGGAACCCGAAGCAAGAACATCCAAAACAGCGTAGGAATGGGGTGAAATCATGCCGCTTATAACCTGCAAAAACCTGTGTCTCGGCTATGAGGGCGTAACCGTTGCCCGCGACATAAGCTTTTCTATCGAAAAGGGCGATTATTACAGTATAGTCGGCAGAAACGGCAGCGGCAAAAGCACCCTGATGAGAGCTTTGCTTCGGCTGAAATCTCCGGATAGCGGCGAGGTCATATATTCGGATGATCTAAAACAGGACGATATAGGTTACCTCGCCCAGCAAACTCCGGTGCAGAAGGACTTTCCCGCGTCGGTGGGCGAGGTCGTTCTGTCCGGCTGCGTTAAGCGCGGCGGATTGCTGCCGTTTTACACAGCGGAGGACAGGAAAAAAGCTGACGCAAAAATGGAGCTTTTAGGGATATCCGGGCTTAAAAACAAGTGCTTTCGTGAGCTGAGCGGCGGTCAGCAGCAGCGCGCTTTGCTTGCGCGCGCATTGTGCGCCGCCGGAAAGATCCTCTTTCTGGACGAGCCTGTCACCGGGCTTGACCCGGTTGTGACGACCGAATTTTTTGAATTGATAAATAATATGCACAAGCAGGGAATGACGATAGTCATGGTATCGCATGACATACACTGCGCCGTAAAATATTCCGGCAAAATCCTGCATATGGACGGCGGAATTCTGTTTAACGGCACAGCCGAAGAATATAAAAACTCGGAGACGGGCGCCGTATATATCGGAGGTCACAGGCATGATTGAGTACATACAGGTTATGTTTTCATATACGTTTATTTTGAGGGCTCTCGTTGTGGGAGTTCTCGTTTCGTTGTGCGCGTCATTGCTTGGGGTAAGTCTGGTTCTTAAAAGATATTCAATGATAGGCGACGGTTTGAGTCATGTCGGGTTCGGAGCTATCGCGCTGGCTACAGCTCTTAATTTCGCGCCTATGAAGTTCACCGTGCCCGTGGTTGTGATAGCCGCGGTCCTGCTGCTGAGAGTCAGCGAGAGCAGTAAGATCAAGGGCGACAGCGCTATAGCCATGATCTCAACAGGCGCGCTGGCGGTGGGAATACTTGCCGCCTCGATGACAACCGGAATGAACACTGATATAAACAGCTATCTTTTCGGCAGTATCTTGGCGATGACAAAGGAGGATGTGGTCCTCAGCGGAACACTGTCCGCAATAGTTATTGTGCTTTTCCTTGTGTTTTACAACAGAATTTTCGCGGTGACTTTTGACGAGACCTTTGCCGCCGCGACCGGGACCAGGGTCAGGGCGTACAATATGCTGATTGCGGTGCTGACCTCGATCACAGTGGTTCTCGGAATGAGGATGATGGGAGCACTGCTAATATCCAGCCTTATAATTTTCCCGTCCCTTACGGCTATGCGCGTTTGCAAGCGGTTCAAGAGCGTGATTTTCATGTCGGCGGTCGTATCGGTACTGTGCTTTATTGCCGGTCTGATAATCTCGTATTTTGCGTCTACTCCCACAGGAGCTACCGTCGTTGTAATTAACATAGGCATTTATATTATTTTCGCTTTAATAAGCAGGCTCTTAACCCGCAAAATATAACGGAGGCATTTGATGCCTCTTTTTGTTAATCATTTTTTTAAATTTTCGGCGGAGACGTCATTGCCGTTTCAGAGAAGGATATTAAAAACACCGATTGACAAAATCCCTTTTTAATTATAAAATGAATTTAGCAGAGGTTGAAAGCGAGATGATAAAATGACGCTGCGTATAGCTTTGTGCGATGATGAAAATGATTGGATAAATCATTTCGAGGAGTATTTTATAAAGTATAAAAGGACTCACAAAGATGTCGATTGGGATATCTTTTATTCCGCTGAAGATTTTTTGAAATATTATCACGACAATGGCAGTCAATATGATGTGTTAATAACCGATATAGAAATGGGTTCGATGAACGGCATTGATTTAGCTAATTCTCTATATGAAGTTGATAAAGATATAAAAATATTCTTTTTGACGAACTATGAAAAATATGTTCGCAAATGTTTTGATTGCAGACCGGTTAATTTTTGGGACAAATCAACAATAACATACAATATGTTTAAAAATGCTCTCGAAAAAATAATGTCTGAGTTTAACAGCAAAAGCGGTGTATTTAAATTTAAATCGGGTGAAATGTATATGCGTTTGCCATATACTAAAATACTATATTTTGCGACAAACGGAA
>CANQKP010000043.1 GCA_947624495.1 uncultured Monoglobus sp.
CGACATCTCCGTCCTCGGCGGTCTCGACCTCAAATCCGCTCTCTGTTAAGATCTCATATGCTATCTCTCTGTTCAGTTCATTATCCTCAACCAGCAGCAGGCGCTTTCCCTTAATGCTGTCAGAGGTTTCAAGCATCTTCTTTTCCTTTTGCGGCTCGTTGTTATGACCAAGCGCCGCTATAAGCGTATCGCGAAGCTCGGATATAAATATCGGCTTGTTGCAGAACGCCGTAACGCCCGCCGCACGCGCCTCATCCTCAAATATGCTCCAGTCGTAAGCCGTCAGCACAATAATCGGGATCTTGTCGCCCACAACTTCCCTTATTCTTCGGGCGACCTCAATGCCGTTAAGATCCGGCAGCGCCCAGTCGATTATATAGGCAAAGAACTCGTCTCCGATCTCCATAGCCTGATTTGCGCGCAGCACTGCCTCCTTGCCGTGCATCGTCCACTCGGAGCGCATTCCTATCTGGCGCAGCATCTTTGTGACGCTGTCGCAGGTGTTAAAGCTGTCGTCCACAACCAGAACGCGCATACCTTCAAGCTCGCGTATTACTTCGATCTGCTTGCTTTCGGTCTGGAGCCTGAACTCAAGGTTAATAATGAACTCGCTGCCTCGGTTCTGCTCGGTCTCAACTTGGATCGTACCACCCATTCCCTCAACTATGCTCTTGGTTATAGCCATACCGAGTCCGGTGCCTTGAATACCGCTGACGGTCGACGTCTTTTCGCGCTCAAACGGCTCAAACACATACTTGGCAAACTCCGGACTCATGCCTATGCCGGTGTCTTTAACGCGTATCTCATAAGCTCCGTAACCCTTCGGCGCGCCCGGCTTCTGCTTGATAGTCAGCGAGACGGAACCGTCCGCCGGAGTGAATTTTATCGCGTTTGACAAAAGGTTAAGCAGCACCTGATTTATATGCAGCTTGTCGCAGTATATGTCCTCATCAACAACGTCTATCGTATCCATAAAGAAGTTAAGGTTCTTCTCCTGCATCTGTGTCTGGATAATATTGCGCATATCCTTAAAAATATCGGATATACTGCACGGCTTTTCCTCGATGTTGAGTCTGCCGCTTTCAATGCGGCTCATATCCAGAATGTCGTTTATAAGGCTGAGAAGGTGGTTGCTTGACGACAGGATCTTCGAAAGGTATTCCTGAAGCCGCTCCTTGTTGTCAAGGTTTGTTTCAGCCAAAGTGGTAAATCCGATAATGGCGTTCATCGGCGTCCTTATGTCGTGAGACATATTCGAGAGGAACATGGTTTTTGCCCTCTCCGCCGCCTCCGCTTTCTGGAGCTTCTCCTCAAGAACCGCCTGATTGACCGCCTTGGTCATTATCATCTTTGAATTGCGGCGCATCCATATGTAATAAATCACGATCGCTATTCCCATTAAAATGGCGATTATACAGAATATCCGCCTTATAGCGTAAAGATTTGCGAACGCCTCTTTTTCCGGAACGGATATCGCGATCTCCCACTGGTTTATGTCGGCGGGAGTATAGTAAAGATATGTCCACTCGTTTGACTGATTGGATCTGAACACCACGTAGCCTGTTTCTCCGGACATAAGCTCATTCATTTTCTCGTCCCAGTTAAATCCCTTTTTGGTCTCACGGATGCTCATAGTTTTTATATTGCCCAGCTCCTCGTGCCACGTGTCTAAAATAAACTCGCCGTTTTCGGTGTCAATGATGTACACGCTTGCGCTGGCGTTATATATATTGTCAATATTAAGAGCTTTGGGCAGATCTTCAAGCCGTGTCACGCCGTACATAAGCGCCACGGTCTCGTCATTATGAACGATCGGCACAAAATGGCGCAAGATCAAAATGTTTCCGTCCATTAAGCTGGTCATGCGGTTTGACACGTGTTCGCCGAGCTTAGCCTCGTCCTCAAACGAAATGCTGCCGGTGCCGTCAAACACGTTTCCCTCCGGATCGATGACTGAGTTGTCTGGCATAAGCACCCTGACCTTCATAGTCTCCATAAGAGGCGAAAACGCGCTCATCATGTCCTTCATTGTATCGGTATCAAAATCTTCGGTTGTGGACAGCAGCTCCGCCGCTGCGTTCAGCATACGGCTGTCACGGCTGAGTTTTTCGGTGATCTCATTCGCAGCAAGATTAATTCCCTCTTCCATTCTTCCGATACAGCGCTGCTCTATCAGACGGCTGATCTGAAAATACGCCGCGACAAACATAGCAATGATCACAACGATCATTACCACGGTAGCAGTCAGACTGCTCTCATGATTAAAAAATTTCTTTTTCATATATTTACTCCTGCATTTTATTACTTTCTGTATCCTACACAAAATATATAATTATACAGTATAATTATAACATATCGCACAGTCTGCGTCAATAAAATAAAATGCAAAAACCACAATGTTTTAAAATTCAAAAATCATTGACATTTTATCCCTTTGAAAGTATAATATGTTTAGCTTTAATATTATGGGAGGGAATATGCAATGAACAGTGATAATTATCACGATTATCCCGATGACGCCGATGTCACCAAAAAGATAAACCTCGACAAAGACGGTATCGAAAACACACAGGATATTGATGTTAGCGGAAATTATCCGCAGAACCGACAGTATAATATGAACGGGCAAAACAATTACAATCCTCCGGGCGGCTATGGTTACGGCGCTCCGTACCAAAAGCCGAAGAGCAACACGGGACTGGTAGTCGCAGTGTCAATTCTCGCCGCAGTCGTTGTAATAGGCATCGCGGCGGTGATACTTGCGCTTACCGGAGTGATAACATTCGGCGGAAAGACCGACACAGCCAGCACCGCAGATGTTCAGACCACCGAAGCTCCCACGTCCGCGCCGACCGCCGCTGTTCAGCCTCAGGCTCCCGCTCATGTGGAAAACAACGTCGTAAGCAGATATGTGTATGTTGTGAACGTTAAGAACTCAATTTATTTCAGAAGCGCGCCGTCCGAAAACGACAGCAACATCATAACCGAGATACCCTTGGGTACTCAGGTTGGTTTTATCGAGAATGTGGACAGCGTATTTGCAAAAATCAATTATAACGGTCAGATCGGCTACGCTAAACAGCAATACCTTGCCGATGAAAAGCCGTATGTCTCCGCAAACAATACCGTGAGCTACTATGTATACGTCGCGAATGTAAAGAACTCAATTTATTTCAGAAGCGCGCCGTCCGAAAATGACAGCAACATTATAACCGAAATACCCTTGGGTACTCAGGTCGGCTTTATCGAGAATACGGACAGCGTATTCGCAAAGATAAGTTATAACGGACAAATAGGCTACGCTAAACGCGAATATTTGTCGAGCGTGCGGCAGTCCCGTTCAACAATGACGGTTGTAAACGTGGACTACGCTATCTATCTGCGCAGCACGCCTTCCGACAGTTCGGACAGCAATATAATCATGGAGATCCCCGTGGGCGCCACAGTGTCATATATCGGCACGCCGAACAACACCTTTTATGAAATATCCTATAACGGAACGACAGGCTACGCGAAACAGATATATCTAAGTTTTGATTAATTATGAATAAGAGTAACAAAGCATTAATTTGGACTATAGTCTTTCTCAGTGTGATTTTGGCGTTCGTAATCGTAATATTCGCACTGACGATCAGCGGAGTTATCACAAAAGATACCTTCGCAAAAGACAACGGCACGGAATATGTGCAAATCACCGCCGCGCCGGAACCGACAGCAGCACCCGAAGCGGAGGAACAGACGAAAAAAATCGTTGTCCTCGATCCGGGACACGGCAAATCCTCATCCGCTATGAGTGACGCCGAAAAAGAGTCGGAAGGCTGGATAAACTCATCCCGCGGCTGGGGCGAATGGCGGCATTGGAAATCAAATACCGTATGGACCGACTGCGAGGGTAGCGGCTGTTCCGGCAGAGCGCCGTCCGGCGGAGGCTGCTGGTACCCGATAGGCGACGGAGACAGGGATATTGAACCAGAAATCAATCTGCGCAGCGCAGAGTTTGCAAAATCGTATCTTGAGCAAATGGGCTGCGAAGTGCGCATGACCCGAACCTCAAACGAGCAAAATCCGTCAATGACGAAACGGCTTACATACTGTTATGAAAATTGTGACACGACCTGCGAACCGGACGCTGACATTTTTGTATGTATCCATTCAAACGCGGGCGGCGGTCGCGGCTCGGCGTATATGGCGCTTAGAGGGCTTTATGACCAGGCGGGGATTAACGCCGAAAAATATGTTGCAGACAGCAATCTGCTCGGAAGTCTTATCAACAGCCGCATTACCGCGCAAACCGGTCTCGGCGCGTTCGTGGGCGGCAGATACGACGGTTTGCCGGAGGCAATTTTGTTCTGCAAATCCCCTGTTACCATCGCGTATTTGGAGATCGGTTTTTACGACGATCCTGCGGATCTGGAGATCCTGAACAATAACTCCGAAGCAGTCGGCAGAGCTATAGCCGAAGGAATAGCTGATTACTTTGCTCAAATCAATGATTAAGTATACGACAAATACTGCACGCATATAAAAATGGTTAAGGAGCTGAATTAAGGCTCCTTAACCATTTTTTAAAAACCGGGATTTTTTCGGCAAAAACATACCGGTCATATCGACTCCCTCGTGCCTTAGGAGCCATATTTTTTTGTCAAATCCTCCGCCGTATCCGGTCAGGTTACCTTTCGCGCCTATCACCCGGTGGCAGGGTATGACTATCGAGATCGGATTATGTCCGACCGCTCCGCCCACCGCCTGAGCGGACATCCGCTCTTTGCCGAGTATTGCCGCGGTCTCTTTTGCTATCTCGCCGTATGTGACAGTCTCGCCGTACGGGATACTGAGCATACTCCGCATCACGCACTGTCTGAACTCGCTGCCCCCATACCGGAGCGGCAGCTCAGAAGGCGACGGTCTTTCAGCCGCAAAATAGCGTTCAAGCCAGTCCTTTGCCATGACCAGGGCTTTGGCACTGTCGCTCGCGGCCGCGTCCTTTGCCTTATACTTTGAATAAATTTGCTCGTTTAACCATATTCCGGTAATATGATCTTCGCTGCCGTCGATTATGATTTTTCCAATCGGCGATATGTATTCGGTAAAATAAGTCATTGTTTCTCCTATAGTTTTATATTTGCTTTAAACCGCTTTCGCAAAATATTTTGCAAAGCCGGGTCCCGCCCTAATTATTAAAAAAATTTTCCATAGTCTAAAGGGCGGATATAATCGATCCGCCCTTTGATAATTTATGCGTCTATGTCAATCAGATTGTCGCTTGTATCGGCTGATGATGAACCGTAGCTTGTGTAAACGTCAATGTCGTTATACTGCGGCATACCGGTTCCCGCGGGAACGAGCTTGCCTATGATAACATTCTCCTTGAGTCCCACCAGCGGGTCGGTCTTGCCCTTTATTGCGGCGTCGGTCAGGACTCTTGTGGTCTCCTGGAACGACGCCGCGGACAGGAACGACTCGGTTGCAAGCGCCGCCTTTGTGATACCCATAAGCTGAAGTGTGTACTTGGCGGGTTCCTTGCCAAGTTCTTCGGTGTCCTTGTTTATCTTCTCAAGGTCATACACGTTGACCAGCGAGCCGGTAAGCAGTCCGGTATCTCCCGGATCATCGATCTTAACCTTGTGCATCATCTGGCGGACGATAACCTCAATATGCTTATCGTTGATATCAACACCCTGGAGACGGTAAACGCGCTGAACTTCCTGGATAAAGTAGTTCTGAACAGCCGTCTCGCCGTTGATCTCCATAATATCGTGAGGATTGAGCGAACCTTCGGTTACCGGAGTACCGGCTTCGATCATCTCGCCGTCGCGGACTCTTATTCTTGAGCCGAACGGGATAAGATAGGTGTACGCCTCGCCGGTCTCCTGATTGGTAACGGTGATCTCGCGCTTCTGCTTTGCCTCGGATATCGTGACAACGCCGCTTCCCTCGCTGACGATAGCAACGCCCTTAGGCTTTCTCGCTTCAAACAGCTCCTCAACACGGGGGAGACCCTGGGTAATATCTTCACCCTGGGCAACACCGCCGGCGTGGAACGTTCTCATTGTAAGCTGCGTACCCGGTTCGCCGATAGACTGAGCCGCGATAATTCCGACAGCCTCGCCTATATCAACAGGCTTGCCCGTCGCAAGGTTCATACCGTAGCACTTGGAGCATACGCCCACCTTGCTGCGGCACTTAACAACCGAACGGATCTTGACTTCCTTGATGCCCGCCGCAACGATCTCAGCAGCCTTGTCATGGGTGATCATCTCGCCGTCACGGGCGATAATTCTGCCGCTTTCGTCAACAATATCGCCGATTATGGTTCTGCCTTCCAGTCTGTCCTGAAGCGGCTCGATAACTTCATTGCCGTCCATTATGGCGGAAACAACAATACCGTCGGTGGTGCCGCAATCGTCCTCACGAACGATAACCTCCTGCGATACGTCAACCAGACGTCTGGTCAGGTAACCGGAGTCAGCCGTTCTGAGCGCCGTATCAGTCAAGCCCTTTCTGGCGCCGTGGGTCGATATAAAGTACTCCAGAACCGTAAGACCTTCACGGAAGTTGGCACGGATAGGAATTTCAATCGTTCTTCCCGACGTATCCGCCATAAGTCCGCGCATCGCGGCAAGCTGCCTGATCTGGTTAACGCTTCCGCGGGCGCCGGAGTTAGCCATCATGTAAATCGGGTTAAGCTGCTTTAAGTTGTCCATAAGCGCGCTCGTAACCTTATCAGATGTGCTGTTCCATATATCTATAACTCTCTTGTATCTTTCCTCATTGGTGAGCAGACCGCGTCTGAAGTTGCGGACAACTTTATCGATCTCATCCTCAGCCTCTTTAAGGTACTGCTCCTTCTCCTTCGGGATCTCCATATCCGCAACGCCGACGGTGATAGCGCCGATCGTGGAATACTTGTATCCCATTGCCTTAATATCATCAAGCAGGGTCGCCGTCTCGGTAATTCCGTGGACCTTTATCGCCGCGTCAATTATCTTGCCCAGCAGCTTCTTGTCAACGCCCGGCTCCACATTGTCGCCTATGTTATTCTTAACGTCCGGCTTCACGAGGACCTCATCGCCGATCTCAAGGTCCAAAATCTTTTTGGGGTCGCTGCGGTCAACAAATCCCAGATCCTGCGGGATTTTTTCGTTGAATATGAGTCTGCCGACCGTGGCGTCGATAACGCGTGTGACGGGCAGACCGTCGATCTTCTTTTTGACTCTTACCTTGATCGGGGCGTGAAGTCCGAGCACCTTGTTGACATACGCCAGCTTTGCCTCGTCCGGCGAGCTGTAAATATGGTATCTGAGCTTGCCGTCGATCTCCTTAGGCGAACCGATCTCGGTGTCGTCCTTAAGAGTCAGGTAGTATGAGCCGAGGACCATGTCCTGGGTAGGAACCGTAACAGGCTTTCCGTCCTGAGGCTTTATCAGATTGTTAGCCGAAAGCATGAGGTATCTCGCCTCTGCCTGCGCCTCGGCGGAAAGCGGAAGGTGTACCGCCATCTGGTCACCGTCAAAATCGGCGTTAAACGCTGTACAAACCAGCGGATGCAGCTTAAGCGCCTTGCCCTCGACCAACACCGGCTCGAACGCCTCAATACCGAGTCTGTGCAGCGTAGGCGCGCGGTTGAGCAGCACCGGATGTTCGGATATAACATCCTCCAACACATCCCATACCTCTTCGCGGACACGCTCCACCATTCTCTTGGCTGATTTTATGTTGTGCGCAAGTCCGTCCTTCACAAGCTTTTTCATAACAAAAGGCTTGAACAGCTCAAGAGCCATTTTCTTGGGCAGACCGCACTGATAAATCTTAAGTTCGGGACCTACAACGATAACCGAACGACCGGAATAGTCAACACGCTTACCGAGCAGGTTCTGACGAAAGCGTCCCTGCTTGCCCTTGAGCATATCCGACAGCGACTTGAGCGGTCTGTTTCCGGGTCCCGTTACCGGTCTGCCGCGTCTGCCGTTGTCGATAAGTGCGTCAACCGCCTCCTGGAGCATTCTCTTTTCGTTTCTTACGATGATGTCGGGCGCTCCAAGATCAAGCAGCCTCTTTAATCTGTTGTTTCTGTTTATAACACGTCTGTAGAGATCGTTTAAGTCGCTGGTGGCAAATCTGCCGCCGTCCAGCTGTACCATGGGTCTGATCTCCGGCGGAATAACGGGTATTACCGTCAGGATCATCCACTCCGGCTTGTTTCCGGAATGGCGGAAAGCCTCCACGACTTCAAGTCTTCTCACGGTCCTTATCTTCTTTTGACCCTTCGCGTTTTCAAGATCGGTCTTAAGCTCATTATAAAGCTTCTCAAGGTCGATGTCGCGCAGCATCTCCAGAATGGACTCCGCGCCCATGCCCGCACGGAACATATCTCCGTACTTCTCGCGGTTCTCGGTGTATTCCTTCTCGCTCAATATCTGATTTTTCGTCAGTCCGGTCTGACCGGGGTCGATAACGATATACGCCGCGAAGTACAGCACCTTCTCAAGCGCTCTGGGCGAAATGTCCAGCATAAGTCCCATACGCGAAGGTATGCCCTTAAAATACCAGATGTGCGAAACCGGAACAGCCAGTTCGATATGACCCATACGCTCGCGGCGCACCTTGCTGCGCGTTACCTCAACGCCGCAGCGGTCGCAGACAACGCCCTTATAGCGGACGCGCTTGTACTTTCCGCAGTGACACTCCCAGTCCTTCTGGGGTCCGAATATTCTTTCGCAGAACAGACCGTCCTTTTCCGGCTTTAAGGTTCTGTAATTTATAGTTTCAGGCTTTTTGACCTCGCCTCTTGACCATTCCCTGATTTTTTCGGGCGAAGCAAGACCTATCTTAATAGCTTCAAAATTTTGATAGTCGCTCATTATCAATCACGCCTTTCTACTCACTGTTTTTTATCTGCCATGAGTTAGCAGATTTAACGTCAAACGCCTTAAGCGCCGCTCCGGATAGGAGCAAAACCATTAATATTCGTCCTCGTCGTCAAAATCCTCAGAGTCTTTAAGCTCCTCGTAGGACTCCAGATCGTCGTCCTCATCGAACAAGTCGATCTCGGACGAGCCTGACGGGGATGTCAAGATCTGCGTCACCTCATCGATTATGCTTGTGTCGGACTCGTCGTCTTCAAATTCATCACCAAGCAGTTCGTCATCGTCCTCCTCGTCCTCGGGGCGGTGGTTCTCGTTTGATTTGGAGATCAGCTCGTCATTTTCAAATCCTGCAATGTTAACCGGCAGATCGTCAATATCGTCATCGTCAAGGTTTTCCTTAAGAATAACCTCGTTGCCGTCCGCATCCAGAACTTTGATATCAAGCGCCAGACTTTGCAGTTCCTTTATCAGCACCTTAAACGACTCCGGCACGCCCGGTTCGGGTACATTTTCGCCCTTTACTATCGCTTCGTAGGTCTTTACTCTGCCCACAACGTCATCGGACTTGACCGTAAGGATCTCCTGCAAGGTATAAGCCGCGCCGTAAGCCTCAAGCGCCCAAACCTCCATTTCTCCGAAACGCTGTCCGCCGAACTGCGCCTTGCCGCCCAAAGGCTGCTGTGTAACCAGTGAGTATGGACCGGTTGAACGGGCGTGAATTTTGTCGTCAACCAGATGAGCAAGCTTAAGCATATGCATATATCCCACCGTTACACGATTGTCAAACGGTTCTCCGGTTCTGCCGTCGTACAGCACGCTCTTTCCGTCGCGCTCGTACCCCGCCTGCTCCAAAGCGTCCATAATATCCATCTCAGTAGCGCCGTCGAATACCGGCGTCGCGACCTTCCAGCCCAGCGCCTTCGCCGCGTAACCCAAATGGACCTCAAGAACCTGTCCGATATTCATACGCGACGGTACGCCCAGAGGGTTGAGTACAATCTGGAGCGGCGTGCCGTCTGGCAGGAACGGCATATCCTCAACAGGGAGTATTCTTGAAACAACACCCTTGTTTCCGTGGCGTCCCGCCATTTTGTCACCGACAGAAATCTTTCTCTTCTGAGCGATGTAGCAGCGTACCACCTGATTAACTCCGGGCGGCAGCTCATCACCGTTCGCTCTTGTGAACACCTTAACGTCAACGATTATACCGTATTCGCCGTGAGGCACTCTAAGAGAAGTGTCTCTTACCTCTCTCGCCTTTTCACCGAATATGGCGCGGAGCAGACGTTCCTCGGCGGTAAGCTCGGTCTCGCCCTTGGGCGTGACCTTTCCGACCAGAATATCTCCGCTTTCAACCTCGGCGCCTATTCTGATTATACCGCGCTCGTCCAGATCCTTAAGCGCGTCGTCGCCGATATTTGGTATATCTCTTGTTATCTCTTCGGGTCCGAGCTTGGTGTCGCGGGCGTCGACCTCGTACTCCTCAATATGGATAGAGGTAAACACATCATCTTTAACAAGCTCCTCGCTTATCAGTATAGCATCCTCGTAGTTATAACCTTCCCAAGTCATAAACGCCATTCTGATATTGCGTCCCAGACCGATCTCACCGTTTTTCGTTGAAGGACCGTCAGCGATTATCTGATCCTCCTTAACCCTTTCGCCCTTTGATACGATAGGCTTCTGGTTCACGCACATTCCCTGGTTGGAGCGCGTAAACTTTATGAGCTTATACGTGTCGGTATCTCCGTCATCGGTCTTTACCTTGATCGTGGTGGCGGAAACATATGAGACCGTACCCGCGCGCTTTGCAAGCACGCATACGCCGGAGTCCTTTGCCGCCTTGTACTCCATACCGGTACCGATAATAGGCGATTCGGGAACCAGCAGCGGAACAGCCTGACGCTGCATATTAGAACCCATCAGAGCGCGGTTGGCGTCGTCGTTCTCAAGGAACGGGATCATAGCCGTCGCGATCGATGTAACCTGTCTTGGCGAAACGTCCATATAGTCAACTCTATCGGGCGAAACTTCAACAAACTCGTCCTTAAATCTCGTTACAACCTTTCTGTTCTTAAACGTGCCGTCGTCATTCAGCGGCTCGTTAGCCTGGGCTACGTAATAGCCCTCTTCCTCATCCGCCGTCATATAGAAAACCTCGTCCGTGACCAGCTTGTTTTCCTTGTCCACACGGCGGTACGGGGTCTCGATAAATCCGTACTCGTTTACAACCGCAAAGCCGCTCAGCGAGTTGATAAGACCGATGTTCGGTCCTTCAGGGGTCTCAATGGGACACATACGACCGTAGTGCGAGTGGTGAACGTCGCGCACCTCATAACCCGCGCGTTCTCTTGAAAGACCGCCGGGACCCAAGGCGGAAAGCCTTCTCTTGTGAGTAAGCTCGCCAAGGGGATTTATCTGGTCCATGAACTGCGACAGCTGCGAGGAGCCGAAGAACTCCTTGATAGCCGAGGTCACGGGTCTGATATTTATAAGCGACTGTGGAGTGATCGCGTCTAAGTCGGACGTGGTCATTCTCTCGCGCACAACGCGCTCCATTCTCGAAAGACCTATTCTGAACTGGTTCTGAAGCAGCTCGCCGACGCTTCTTATTCTTCTGTTGCCCAAATGGTCGATATCGTCTACCTCGCCGACTCCGCAGGCGAGATTGCCGATGTAGGACATCGAAGCCACAATATCGTCTATCAGTATATGCTTCGGCTGAAGCTCGTCGCGTCTGTCCGTAAGCAGCGCCTTGAACTCATCCGAATTGGGGTCGCCGCAGCTTTCGATGATCTCATCCAAAACGCTGCGTCTTACGCGCTCTGTAACCCCGCACTCTCTTGGGCTGTAGGCAAGCTCCTCGCCCAGCTTGGTCATGATATACTGCGGAATGTCAACCATATTATTTGAAATTACTTTTGTCTGAACGCCGTCGCAGTCCAGCACGAGAGTGTTTATGCCGTGAGCCTCAAGCTCCCTTGCGGTCTCGGCGGTGATTTTGTCTCCCGCCTCGCACAGGACTTCGCCCGTGATCGGGCTTACGACCGTCTCGGCGGAGATCTGGTTCTTTACTCTCGCCGAAAGCATCAGCTTTTTGTTATACTTATATCTTCCGACCTTCGCCATGTCGTAGCGCTTGGGGTCAAAAAACGTGCTTGTCAGCAGCGACTGGGCGCTGTCGACCGTGGGCGGCTCGCCCGGACGCAGTCTTCTGTACACCTCAAGCAGACCGTCCTCGTGGCTCTTGGTGGTATCCTTCTGCATTGTTGCGGCAAGTCTTTCATCCTCGCCGAACAGCTCTATGATCTCCGCGTCGGTACCTATACCGAGCGCGCGCATCAAAACAGTGACCGGAATTTTTCTGGTCCTGTCAATTCTTACATAATATATATCGTTGCTGTCAGTCTCATACTCCAGCCATGCGCCGCGGTTGGGGATTACCTGAGAAGAAAACAGCTTTTTTCCGAGCTTGTCGTAGGTCTGGGAATAATAAACGCTTGGAGAGCGCACCAGCTGAGACACGATAACACGCTCCGCGCCGTTGATTATAAAGGTGCCGGAAGGCGTCATAAGCGGAAAATCGCCCATGAAGATCTCCTGCTCCTTAACCTCGCCCGACTCCTTGTTGATAAGCCGAACCTTTACTCTGAGAGGCGCTGCGTATGTTGCATCTCTTTCCTTACACTCTTCAATATCATATTTGGGATTATTGTCCAAATGATAATCAATAAACTCCAGAATAAGATTTCCGGTATAATCCGTTATTGGCGAAACATCGTGGAATACCTCCTTAAGTCCTTCCTCCAGAAACCACTTGTAGGAGTTGGTCTGAATTTCGATAAGGTTAGGCATCTCCAGAACTTCGTTAATCTTTCCGTAGCTCATTCGCGTATTTTCGCCAAGCTTCACAGGATGTACCATAAAACCGATCACCTCTCGTAAAAATTTTATGAAAAACCGCAAAACACAACATTATTTAACATTTTATTGTCAACCAATGTTGATTTGCAAATTTAATTATTATTCAATTTTTTGCCGTATGACGATATGCGTTTACATTTCCGGTAAAAAACCCGCAAAAGCGCAAAACTCCGGGGCTCCGGCTCGTTTTCCTTAATGCCGAAACCTCCAAAAACGCACACTATCTCATATTAATAGACATTAATCATAACACAAATAAAAGGGGTTGTCAATAGCTAAAAAGAAAATTTTTCAAAAAAATTTTCAAAAATTTGTCGGAATTTGAAGAAAAAGAGGGTTGTGAATTGTTTATTATAGTGTAAACAAAATTTTAACTCAAAAGAAAGGAAGGATTAAAGTTATGAAAAAGTTAAGAATTCTGTCACTGTTTGTTGTTATCGCTGTTATCTGCTCACTGGGAGCGCAGGTTGTATGCGCCGCTCCGGATGAGGGCATCACTCCTATCAGTGAAGTTGCTCCCGCCGAAAAGGTAAATATTCTGCCCTATCCCGGCAACGGCGTAAAATCGGTTGACAGTTATTATCTCTCAGTTCAGAACATCGCTATAAACCCGTACGGCACAAGCTATGCCAGAGTGAGAGTTGAAACAGAGGCAAATCAAGGCGTTAATCATATATACCATGATATAACAATTTTCAAGAACTGGGTACGGCAGCTGTCCGACAGATACGAAGGCTGGAACACCGATGGTTTGGTTACCAATATCAACGTACCCGCTGTTGAAGGTGATTATATCGACGTCTATGTTGACAGCTATGTTGAACATAACGGCTACACCGAATCGATGAGCGGCTCTCATAACAGATACTTATAATAAAACAAAAGATGCGTTTTTCATCTTAATATTTTTTAAGTTCATATACATTTTTATTCTTACAAACGAGGCTCGGCGCTGCCGAACCTCTGTTTTCTTTTTAATTGTTAAGATATTCAAGATTATCAAGTATGGCGCCGAACATGGTCTCTGAACAGTTTGTTTCAATAGTATATGCAACCGAGTCTGAGCACCATTCGGCATAGTAATTGGAATCTCCGTTTTCAAATTTAACTTCAAAAACTTTCCCACTCAATCCCATAATGTCTTTGTCATTAATGTTGTATTTATTATTCTCTATCAATTTACCGGAAAGATTGTCATATGGCAAAACGCCCTCATGTATTTTGATCCATATATTGTCATCTTTACGATAATATTTTAAGCGCAACAAATCCGGACTATCGTTTACAACTTTGACTTCAAACCCTTTGGGGAGCCAGCTGAGTATTACAATATCGTTCTTGTTTTCAAAGTTCACAATCTCGCTGTAATCCTCCGGTGTTATGCTTTCGGTGGTGACGTCCAAGGTTTTGTCGCCAAGATTCACATAGGTTTTGTATACAAACGTTCGCACCGCCGAGGCGTTCAGAGCAAGAGCTGTCAAAACAGCGGCGACAGCCGCCACAAGCAGCAGCCGTCTGACTGTTCTGCGAGGCTTTGCCTCATTCCTGCCCACGCGCTTCATAATGTTTTTATACGCAGCTTTTTGCTCGGCGTCCTCCCCGTCACATTCAAATTCGGGTACGGGCGCGGCTTCCTCGGCTGCCACATCGTTAATATACAGGCTCGATGCCTGCTCAAGCAGGGTGTCAAACAGCTTGTCATTTAATTCTTTGCTCATGACGGCGCACCTCGCTTTCTTTGATCAGGAGCCTTTTCTTAAGAAGCTCCCTGCCGCGGGCGATACGAGTGTACACGGTCTTAACGCCTACTCCCAGCAGCTCCGCGATTTTATCGGGTTCCAAGCCGAAGCCGTATTTTAAAAGCAAAACATCTGAGTAGATACGGTTAAGCGACTTCATCTCACTTCGAATGAAATTCACGTTTTCGCGGTCAACCACGATCTCCAACGGATCGCTGACCTCTGATGGTCCGGCGGCGGTACATTCTTCAAGGGGCGCGGTACGCTTTACTGCATAAATCGACTTCTTTAACCAGTTAATGGCTGTATTTCGTGTGATGACCGAAACCAGAGCTTTCGCGCTTGTGTCATCGACCATTTTCTCTCTTACATTCCAAAGGCTGATAAAAGCTTCCTGCGCAATATCTTCAACATTCTGCATACTGCCCGTAATGTTGTAGGCTATGGCTTTAGCGTACTTATAATACTTATTAAAATACAAGTGAAATCTTTTATTTTCATCATCTTTGCTTTCAATTTGCATTATAAAAAGTATCATTTTTGTTCCCTTCCGCGATATACCTCCAAAATTATACCGGATGAGTCATATCGTTATAGTCAACCATGTCATTTTCGATTTTATATTTCTCCGCCCTTCTCTGCTCGAAGAATTTGACAGCAACCTGCTCAAACAGAGCGTAGGACAGTACGTCCTCAGGCTGCTCCGTCCACTCGGCGCACTCCTTTTTGAGCTTTTCAAGCTCCGGCTTGATCAGATCGGCGGGGCGGCAGGTGATAGCCTTTTCATTGCCGATGATCTTCTTTCTGAAGTTTTCGTCAATCGGAACGGGGGTCCTGCCGTATTCGC
>CANQKP010000044.1 GCA_947624495.1 uncultured Monoglobus sp.
TTCGGTATCTTTCTTTCTGCATAAATCTTTTTTATATTTTTTTCATTTTCCTATTGACTTTTTATTTGCAGGCTTGTGTTATTTTAATAATTATTATATCACTGTGACAGCTGTGTTGCAAGTGGCAGTTTGACATAATTTTCATGGGTGCAGACTATTTAAGCGCGGCATAATTTAATTGATTATTTTCGAAAAAATTTGTAGACAAAGCGGAAATATTAGGATATAATATAAAAAGAGTGTTTCACTGTTTAAACATTTAAATATGAGGTGATTTTTATGGGCGAAATTATACTTGAAAGACAGGAGATCGAAAGCAAGCTTAAGAAAATGGCAGAGCAGATAGCGGAGCGGAACGAGCTTGAAAAAAGTATTTGCCTGATAGGAATAGTCCGCCGCGGCGTAAATGTGGCGAATATGCTTGCCGATTATATAAGAGAGTGCAGTGAGCTTTCGGTTGACGTCGGCGCGCTTGATATAACGCTCTACGGCTCGGATCATAATCTTATAGCAATGTATCCCGTCCTCAATGATACAGACATAAACTTCTCGGTCGACAATAGAGTGGTGGTACTGGTTGACGATATTTTGTATACCGGAAAGACGATACATACCGCTATCGACGCGCTGCTGAAACACGGCTCGCCGTCCGAAGTCCAGCTTGCGTGCTTTATTGACAGAGGCAGAAGAACTTTCCCCATAAGCGCGGATTATTCCGGCGTCAGAATTAAAGGCACCGGTCTTGACAGAGTCGCGCTTCATATTGATGAGATCGACGGTGAGACCTGCGTTATTATTGAAAAGAGAGAAAGACCGGCAATGTTTTTGGGTTGAGCCCATGCGGCGGTCGGACGCATCAGGGGTCCGCGGCGCTCACAGCCGCGCGCGGAAGAAAGGAAAGAATACTGATGATAAAAAATTTACTGGGACTTAAGGAACTTTCGGCGGAGGATATCACTGCCATTCTTGACGATGCGGACAAGCTCAAGCGGGATGTGCTGCTCAGTGGCAGCAAAAAGTCAAACCTGCTCAGCGGAAAGGGCATAATAACGCTGTTTTACGAAAACAGCACGAGGACCCGCGTCTCGTTTGAAATGGCGTCGAAATACTTGGGCGCGACAGCGGCGAATATGTCCTCAAGCGGAAGTAGCGTCGCCAAGGGGGAGACGCTGATCGACACCGCAAAGACCCTTGAGGCGATGAAAACCGACGTTATTATAATAAGGCACAGTATGTCGGGCGCGCCGCATCTGGTTGCGAAGCACGTGAACTCAAGCATTGTAAACGCCGGAGACGGCATGAATGAGCATCCGACCCAGGCACTTTTGGACATGATGACCATGCGTGAGAAAAAGGGTGATATAAAAGGCTTGAAAGTGGCAATAATTGGTGATGTAAAGCACAGCCGTGTTGCGAGGAGCAATATATACGGTCTTAAGAAGCTTGGCGCCGAGGTCGTGCTGGCTGGTCCGTCCACGCTGCTCCCGAAGCGGCTTGAGGATATGGGCGTTAAGGTACATACCGATGTGGAAAAGGCTGTCGAGGGCGCAGATGTGGTCATGGGACTCAGAATTCAGCTGGAGCGGCAGAAGAAGGGCTTGTTTCCGTCGGTCAGAGAGTATAATAAGTACTTCGGTGTTGACAGCCGCCGCATGAAGCTTGCCAAGCCGGACGCGATACTGATGCATCCGGGACCTGTAAACCGCGGTGTTGAGCTTAATCCGGATATAATCGACGGTCCCCAGAGCGTTATAAACGAACAGGTGACAAACGGTGTGTGCGTCCGTATGGCGGTGCTTAACATGGTCGTCAGCGGCAAAAGATATCAGTCATAGAACTTAGGAGAGAAGCGTATGTCAATTCTTATAAAGAACGGTCATGTGGTTGACCCAAAAAACAACATAGATGAAAAGATGGACATTCTGATAAAAGACGGAATAATCGCGAAGGTCTGCAAAAGCATCGATGAAGCCGCAGAACGCGTTATCGACGCGGACGGTAAAATCGTAGCTCCGGGTCTTATTGATTTACACGTTCACTTCCGCGAGCCGGGCTATGAATATAAAGAGGATATAGAGACCGGAAGCCGCGCGGCGGCACGCGGAGGCGTTACAACGGTCGTGTGTATGCCGAACACAAATCCGCCGGTGGATAATCCGGCGCTCGTTAAATATGTTACAAGCCGCGGCAGGGAAGTAGGGCTTACAAACGTTCTCACCACCGGCTGCATAACCAAGGGACAGCAGAGCAAGGAGCTTACCGAGATAGGCGAGCTTAAGAACGCGGGAGCCGTGGGGATCTCGGACGACGGCAGACCGGTCATAAACCCGTCGCTCATGCGGAGGGCGCTTGAATACGCCGGAATGTTCGATATTCCGGTGATGTCCCACAGCGAGGACCTTGATCTGGTGGACGGCGGCTCAATGAATGAGGGCTATATGTCTACATATTTGGGACTTCGCGGTATTCCGAAATGCGCCGAGAGCGTGGCGGTGACCCGCGACGTTCTGATAGCGGAGGAGGTAGGCGGCAGACTGCACGTGTGCCATGTCAGCACGAGAAACTCAATCGACGCGATAAGACAGGCAAAAAAGCGCGGTGCGAACATAACCTGCGAGACTGCGCCGCATTACTTCTCGCTGACCGAGAAGGCGGTCGACGGGTTTAACACAAACGCCAAGATGAACCCGCCGCTCAGAGATGAAGATGATGTAAACGCGGTTATCGAGGGATTGGCGGACGGCACTATTGATGCGATTGCCACCGACCATGCACCGCATGATCGGGACGAAAAGGATATCGAGTTCGAATATGCGTTGAACGGCATAGTCGGTCTTGAAACTTCGCTGGGGCTTGGATATACAAATCTTGTCATGACCGGCAAACTCAGCTTAAGCCGGCTTATCGAGAAGATGTCCGCAAATCCAGCTGATATAATAAAAATCGATAAGGGCAGCCTCGGTGAAGGCAAGCCTGCGGATGTTGTGATATTTGACACCGAAAACGAGTACACTGTTGATATAAGCAGGTTCGCCTCAAAGAACAACAACTGCCCCTACGACGGTATGAAGCTCCACGGCAGAGTTGATATGACGATTTTGGGCGGCAGAGTGGTGTTTGAGAGATAACGAAAGGAGAGTACGATGATAGACAAACTGATTGAAAAGATTATCGAAAAGGGAAATCCCACCGTTGCGGGTCTTGACCCGAAGCTTGATTACCTGCCGGAGGATATGATAAAAAACTCCTTTGACAAGTACGGCGAGACCTTTGAAGGAGCAGCCGACGCGCTGTTTTCCTTTAACAAGGAGCTTATCGACGCGCTGTATGATATAGTGCCAGCAGTCAAGCCACAGTCCGCTTATTATGAAATGTACGGAATTGAGGGCATAAAGTGCCTTAGCAAAACCATTGACTATGCAAAGTCAAAGGGAATGTACGTTATTTTGGACGCCAAGAGAGGCGACATCGGCGCCACCAGCGAGGCGTATGCCAAGGCGTATCTCGGAACCACCGAGCTTGGCGGCAGGAGCGAGGCTGCGTTTGACCCTGACAGCATGACTGTCAATCCTTACCTTGGTACTGACGGAGTAAAACCGTTTGCGGATCAGTGCGTCTTGAGCGGAAAGAGTATATTTGTTCTGGTAAAAACGTCCAACAAGTCTTCGGGTGAGCTTCAGGACCTCATCTGCGGCGGCAAGCCGATATATGAGCATATGGCAAGCCTCGTCAAGCAGTGGGGAATTGACAGTATAGGCTCTCACGGTTATTCCGAGGTAGGCGCTGTTGTCGGCGCCACGTATCCGGAGCAGGCTGCGGCGCTGCGCGCCTTGATGCCGCACACATATTTTTTGGTGCCGGGCTACGGCGCACAGGGCGGCAAGGCGGAGGATGTCGCGAAGTCGTTTAACGGAGACGGTCTGGGCGCTGTCGTGAACGCCTCACGCTCTATCATGTGCGCCTACAGGAAAAACGGAGGCGGAGTCGGCGAAGCGGCGAGAGCCGAGGCGGTCAGAATGCGCGACGATATAATGTTCGCAGTCAAGAAATAATTATCGTGACAGGAGAATTTGAGTATGTTATGTAAACTTGCGTTTAAGAGTGAGCTGCGGCAGGGGCTTTATAACTTTATAATCGACTGCCCCGAAATGGCTAAAGCGGCGAAGCCGGGTCAGTTTGTCCATGTGCTGTGCGGCGGATCGGCGTATCTGCGCCGCCCGATAAGCATATGCGACGCGGTGAACGACCGGTTTGTGAGATTTATATTTGAGGTCAGGGGCAAAGGCACGGCGGAGCTTGCCAAGGCGCAGCCGGAGCAACTGCTTGATGTGCTGGGACCTTTGGGGAACGGATTTGAAGTCCCGGAGGAGCTTTCAGGCGAGGCAGTGCTGATCGGCGGAGGCATCGGCATATTTCCGCTGCTGATGCTGGCAAAAAAGCTGCCGCAGAAACCGTTGGTAATGCTCGGCTTTCGCGATAAACAGAGCGCGGTCATGATACGCGAGTTTTCAAACGCCGCAAAAGAGGTATTCGTCGCAAGCGACGACGGAAGCATTGGTCATAAGGGCTTTGTTACCGATATGCTCAAATCAAAAATAGCATCGGGCGCGAAGATAGATAAGATCTATACCTGCGGACCGGTGCCGATGATGAAAATTGTTGCCGATACAGCAAAAGAAAACAACATAGAATGTATGGTGTCGATGGAGGAGCGCATGGGCTGCGGAGTAGGCGCCTGCGTTACCTGCACCTGCACGATGACGGACGGCTCAAGGCGCAGAGTGTGCAAGGACGGTCCTGTATTTAACGGAGCGGAGGTGGATTTCGATGGCTGATTTACGGGTGAATATTGCAGGCGTTGAATGGAGCAATCCGGTGACTACCGCTTCAGGTACATTCGGCTTCGGACGGGAATACGCCGAGTATTTTGATTTGTCCAACCTTGGCGCGGTGTGCCTAAAGGCGCTGTCCGCAAAGCCGAGGCTCGGCAACCGGTCGCCGAGAATTGCAGAGGTGAACGACGGGATACTTAACAGTGTCGGACTCCAAAATCCCGGCGCTCAGCATTTTATAGATAACGAGCTTGAGTGGCTCAGGCAGTTTGACACAAAAATCATCGCCAACCTTTGCGGCTCCACTGTGGAGGACTATGTAGAGGTGGCGGAAATTTTGGGTGATAAGGTGGATATGTTCGAGCTTAATATTTCCTGCCCGAATGTCAAGGAGGGCGGAATGGCTTTCGGCACCGATCCCAAAATGATAGAGGACATAACCTCCCGTGTAAAGGCGGCGTCAAAGGTCCCGCTTATTGTCAAGCTCTCGCCAAATGTGACGGATATTACCGAAATGGCGAAGGCTGCCGAGGCGGGCGGAGCGGATGCTGTTTCGCTGATCAACACGCTGCTTGGAATGAAGATAGATATAAAGACAAGAAAACCGGTGCTGTATAACAATATGGGCGGCCTTTCAGGTCCCGCAGTCATGCCGGTGGCGGTGCGTATGGTATATCAGGTGCGCCGTGCGGTAAAGCTGCCAATAATCGGTATGGGCGGTATTGCAACCGGCGAGGACGCGATAGAATTTCTGCTTGCCGGAGCCGACGCGGTGGCTGTCGGAACGGCGGGCATTGTTGACCCGTACGCGTGGATAAAGGTTCGCAGCGGGATAAACGACTACCTTGACCGAAACGGATATAACAGCGTCAAGGATATAGTAGGCAAAGTAGATATTAACGGTTAGATTTTCGGAGAGTGATATGAGCAACGACAGTTCGAAACCCAAAAAGAATATTCATGAAGGTCACAGAAAAAGAATGCGTGAAAAGGCGGAAAGTTTAGGATTTGAAAACCTGCCTGAGCATGAGCAGCTTGAAATGCTGTTGTTTTATGTAATTCCACGCGGCAATACAAACGAAACGGCTCACGAATTGATTGAAACATTCGGGTCGCTTTACGGTGTGCTTGCCGCCGAGGTCGAAGATCTTGAAAAAATCGACGGTATCGGACAAAAGTCAGCCGATTTTCTGCACAGTCTGCCGATGTTGGCGAAGGCTGTAATGCACTCCAAATATTCTTATATTGATAATAATGCGTCAAAGGACGAGCGCATAAAAACAATAAAAAAGTATGTATGCAGTCAGTTTGTAAACACGGTGATGGAGAGGGTCATAGCGGTATATTTGGGCACATCTTTTAAAATTATCAAAAGCGTGACTTTAAACGAGGGAACATTTGACAGTGTTAACTTTGAGGCAAGCCGTCTTGTCAGAGAAGCGATAACTTACAAAGCGGCGTATGTTGTCCTGAGCCACAATCATCCAAGCGGTGTAAAATATCCGAGCGAGGCGGATATTTATTTAAGCGGCGAGATAGACAGCAATCTCAGAACTATAGGCGTAAAGCTGTTTGACCATATAATCGTGAGCGGTTCAGATAGTTTCAGCTTCCGTGAAAACGGTATGTTATAGACTATATATCCGCTTGGGGGTTTAATACATATGTTCCGCGTTGTCCAGCTCTTTGAGTTCCCTTTGCTTCCTGAATATTTCGGGAAGCTTTTTGATTTTCACAAAATATGAAACAACAAACAATGTGCAGGCTGACAGCCACGCTATCGGACCTGCCGCGCAGACGCCTAAGTAGCCGTAAAATTCGCCGTAGAGCGAAGTCAGCACCTTTGCCAGAACAAGCGATAGGATTATCCTCGCGGTGAGTTCCACCGCGCTGCCGCACAGCACTATGCCGGAGTTGCCCATACCCTGAAGGCTGTTTCGGAACACAAACAGGATAGACAGGAAGAAGTAAAATACTCCCGCGATTTTAAGATATGTCCGCGTGTAGAATATAACGTTCTCCTTAAGTGAAGGATCGGTGCCGGAGTCCATAAAAATGCCGGCGATCTGGTTCGAGAATATAAGTACGATCGTCACGGTGGCGAGTGTAAACAGCAGCACCACGGCGGAGCATTTGCGCACTCCTTCGCGGATGCGTTTTTCTTTCATAGCACCGTAGTTCTGACCCACGAACGTAGCCATTGCCAGTCCGAAAGAAATTTGGGGCTGGCTGATGAGCTGCTCGATTTTGTTGGCGGCGGTGTAGCCGGCGATTACCGTGGAGCCGAAGGTGTTCAGCACGCCTTGTACCACCATAACGCCGATTGCCGTAACCGACATTTGAAACGCCATAGGTATGGCAAGAGACAGGTGCCGCAGTGCGAACTGATTGTCCCACTTGAAATCCTTGCGTGTCAGGTGGAGCTGCGGGAATTTTTTCGCAACGTAAATCAGGCACAGAACGCCGGAAAGCGCCTGGGCTATGATCGTGGCAAATCCCGCGCCCGCAACGCCCATATGGAAGTTGATTATAAACGTCAAGTCAAGAATTATGTTTATTACGCAGGCGATGAGCAGAAAGTAGAGCGGCGTCTTGCTGTCTCCCAAAGCCCGAATGACGCAGGATATGTAGTTGTAAAAAAGCTGGAATGTAATTCCGGAGTAGATCACGATCAAGTAGCTGTAAGCATCATCAATAATATCTGCGGGCGTGTTCATGAACTCAAGGAACGATCTTGCGGACAGAGTGCTTATCACAGTGAGCAGAACCGACGCGGCAATCGACAGATAGATGCCCATGCCGACGCTTCTGCGGACGCCGTCCGGATCACCCGCCCCGAAACGCTGGGCGACTATGATCGAAAGACCGTTGGTAAAGCCCAGAGCAAAACCTACTATCAGGAAAGTAACAGCTCCCGCCGCACCGACTGCGGCAAGAGCTTCAACGCTGATCGTTCTGCCTACGATAATAGTGTCAACCATGTTGTAAAGCACTTGAAATATATTGCCGATAAGCAGAGGGATCGTGAATTTAATAATATGTTTGATAGGACTGCCTACAGTCATATCATTTGTCAGAGTCTTTGACATTTTTTCTCCTTTATTCAAAATTTATTCTGATCTGACGGTCGCCGAGAGTCAGGATATCGTTGTTTTTAAGCTCGACAATATGCTTAAGAGGCTTGCCGTTGAGCAGCGTTCCGTTGGTTGAGTTATTGTCCTCAGCCATAAGCTTGTTGTTTTCGTTGATGAGCAGACAGTGGACCGACGAGACCATAGGCTTTGCGACAACAACGTCGCAGGACGGGTTCCTGCCAATAAGCGCCTCGTTCTCCACAACAAGCTCGGTGGTCTTGTTTGTGTCGATAATCGTTACAGATACGTGTATGCCGGCGGGTGAAGAGGCTGCTGTCTCGTTTTCTGCGCCGGAAGAAGAATTATCTTCTCCGTCTGTTTCTTCGGCTTCGTTATCCCCGGTTCCTTCAAGCTCTTCAGACTCTTCTGTATCTTCATTTTCCTCATCGGAGACGTCGTCATAGTCTTCATCATAATAATCTTCCGGCTCATCCGTATCCGCGCCGTATTCATCGTAATCACCCTCAGCGCCGACATTGTCAAGGCTCCTGCCGGAAGAACTGCCGGAAAAATTGTTTAAGCTCGTGCTGCCTTCCGGCTTAATCTTAGGTTTTTTGAACAGACCAAGGCAAATAAATACCATTGCCAGAACAAACAACACTCCCGAAACAGCGAGTATTTGGTATAATATGTTCATATAATTATTGCCTCCTTAAAATATTATTGTAACGGCGCTGTAATTATCTTCCGGAGTTTTCTTCCGGACGATCTTCGTCATTCTGCGCAGCCACTCGGACGAGGATTTGGAGCGCTTCAAGGTGCGCTCGACCTGTCTTTCGCCGACCTTTTCCCAAAAACCGTCTGTACACAGCAGCACCGCGTCGCCTCTGTGAACGGCGATAGGGTCGGTAACATCCGCGCTGCACATCGGGTCCGCGCCCATATACGCCGTAAGCTTGCGCTTGTCACGGCTCTTGCGTATGCCCGGAAAGCGGAACTTTCCCTCGGAGTGCGCCTTGTATGCGAGCGAATGGTCGGGCGTTATATATTGAAGATAGTTTTCGCTCAGATAATACATACGGCAGTTGCCGAGATGACCGCACACAACACAGCTGCCGTCTGTCAGAACGACCACCGCGGAGGCTTTGTACTGACAGACGCCGTCCCCGTGGGATTTGTTCCACAGCTTTTCGTCAGCGTTTTTGAAGTATTCAACTATGGTTTCGCGGTTAATGCCGGAGGTGTTTTTGAAATCGGAAATGAATGAATCAATAACAATTTCCGAAACGCCCTCCGCTTCCGGCGAGCTTGGCGAGCCGTCGCACACTGCGAAGCAGCCGCAGCCGCCCTCCTCATACATACCTATATAGTCGCGGTTCACATCTGTGTCGCCCGCGTTGCGGGAAGATGAAATATCCATAAAATGCTCTCCCTTACATATATAAAAATATTATACTTTATAATTTCGTCGGTGTCAAGCCAATGCAATAAAAAAACAGCCGTTCTTTGGTCAACGGCTGCTTTTTTATTAAAAAATCAATACCTATGTGTCATAATAGGGAATTAATTTTTTTTGCTAAATTTCTATTTATTATATAATAACAGATTTTTTTCAATTTGTCAACTATATAATTTATCCATAAAATTATTATATTTTTGTTATTTATGCCTTATTTATCGAGCCGAACAGCTCCATTTTCTCTTTAACCACAACTTTTATCGCTTCAGCGCCCGGTGCGAGCAGCTTTCTCGGATCATAGCCCTTGCCCTCAAGGTCTTTACCTGCCTCAATATATTTTCTTGTGGCGTCCTGGAAGTAAAGCTGGCACTCGGTATTAACGTTTATCTTCGCAACGCCCAGCGAGATCGCCTTCTTTATCATGTCTTCCGGAATGCCCGTGCCGCCGTGAAGGACTAAAGGAAGATCGCCGATGAGTTCCTTGGTCTTTGCAAGTGCGTCAAAGTCCAGACCCTTCCAGTTGGCGGGATACTTTCCGTGGATATTGCCTATGCCGGCAGCCAGGAAATCAACGCCCAAATCAGCAATTCTCTTGCACTCGTTGGGGTCCGCGATCTCGCCCGCGCCTACAACTCCGTCCTCTTCGCCGCCAATCGAGCCGACCTCAGCCTCAATCGACATACCCATTGCGTGAGCCACGGTAACCAGTTCCTTGGTCTTTTCGACATTCTCGTCAATCGGGAAGTGAGAGCCGTCAAACATGATCGACGAAAATCCGGCTTTGATACACTTGTAGCAGCCTTCGTATGTGCCGTGGTCCAGATGCAGAGCCACCGGAACGGTGATGCCCATTTCCTCGATCATCGCCTTGACCATAGCCGCTACCGTCTTAAAGCCGGTCATGTACTTGCCCGCGCCTTCGGACACTCCCAAAATTACAGGCGAGCTGCATTCCTGAGCCGTTGCCAGAATTGATCTGGTCCACTCAAGGTTGTTGATGTTAAACTGACCGACAGCGTACTTGCCGGCAACCGCTTTGTTTAACATATCTGTTGCTGAAACTAACATTTTTTCATTCCTCCTAAAATATATTTAATATTTATTTTGTTCCTATCTTATTGTCTCTTGCCCAGAAATACAGATACTGCTGGGCAAAACCCGCCAAATTTCCGTACTTGTCATTGATAAAGCCGTCAATTTGGGCTTCGGATATGCCGTACAGCTCGGTCACGACCCGCTTTATCCACACATCCTTGGGAAACGTCTCATATCTTCCGCATGAAAACAGAAGTATGCAGTCCGCCACCTTGCCGCCGACACCCTTGATTTTCATAAGCTCACGCTTTGCGTCGGGCGTACTCATTTCGGGGATCGCGCCAAGGCTTACCTCGCCGGATGATACCTTTGCCGCCGCGTCCGCTATATACTTGTCGCGGTAGCCCGCTCTCAGGCAGCCCAAGTCGCTGATGTCAAGCGCGCTTATCTTATCGGCGGTCGGGAATGAGTAGAACTCTCCCGCAGGCTCCTCACTCTCGATCCTGTCTCCAAATGTGCGGCACAGGGTCTCGATAATTTTTTTAATTCTCGGTATATTGTTGTTTGCCGAGATTATGAACGATATTATCGTCTCCCATAAGTCTTGGTGCAGAATTCTTATGCCGCCGCCGTACTCAATGCATTTTTTAAGCTCCGGATCCCGTTTTTCAAGCTCGCTCTTGATCGAGTCATAGTCCTCGTCCAGCGCGAAGTAGCTCTCCCAGAACCCGTTGTCGCTGTCGGGGCAGTATACCTTGCCGTCAAAGACGCGGCACACCCTGCCGCCCGCGACGCCTATGTATCCGCCGTCCCCGCACGGGTTCCAGCGGAAGCACTGTCCGCACTCGAAGGTGTGGATATCGTTAAAATTCTGAGTTAAGTAGATCATTTTTTTGCTTTTCCAGTTGTCTTACGTAAATTCTTGAAACGTGAAGGGTTTTAACGTTTATGTTTACTGCCTTGACATTGATAGATGTGTGCATCTCTATGGAGTTTTTCACACCGTCGGCTATTCTCAGCGCCTCAGCCTCGACCCGGCACGGATAACGCAGAGACAGGTCGATGTCAAGAATAAGCTTGTTGCTCTTTGTAGTGCTGCTCTTTATTCTGAGCAGCTTATACATTGCGGCGAAACGGAACGCCTCGTATGTGCATATATCCGTAATTGCCCTCGGCGAGATTTTATAGTCTCCTAAATAGCTGTAGGTGGGGCGCATTATGGTCTTTTCTTCGGAGATAGTCTTGTTTTTGCGGCTGAAAAGCTGGACCATAGGGTCGATGAAGTATCCCGAAAACTGCTTTTTGACCTCAAATGTCGGAACAGGTATAACGTGCTTGCCCTGTTTTTCCCGCATTTCGCGGGCAATCGCCATTTCTTCAGGCGTCGAGACGTCCTCAATATATATCGTCTTTTCTATCGGCAGCACATCAAGCGCCGCCGCTATCTTATGCACCATTTTGTCGCTGGTGCCGATGATAAGCAGAGAGGTTATGTTGTTCTCGCGGATAGCGTCTCGCACCATACCGCTGTGTTCCGGGTCGCTGAAAATCGCGGTGCGCACTGACGCGATCTTGGTCGGTTCGCGTTTGGCGCTTTTGCCGGCAATGATCCTGTTGTCCGAAACCAGCAGACCGTCGTCAACAATATAGTCGATATTATTCTCGCGGGCGACCCACATACTGTGATGCGATTTTCCCGTGCCGGACTTTCCCACAAGCGCGTAAACCTTCATAATTCCACGCCCCGCTCTTTGTCCGCAGTATCGTCTTTGTCGGAAATTTTATAGGAAAGCCGCATCAGGCTGTCGCTTAAGTGAACGTTTTCGACAATTATGCCTTCCTTTTCCGCAAGCTCGGTATATGAGAAGTTCATAAACGCCGTTATTCCCATGCCTATCAATTCCTCAGCCACTTTTTTGGTAGCGTCTTTCGGAATTGTCAGTATAGCCATTTTCGGCTTGTTTGCCTTGATGAACTCGCCGATCTCCGAGTAGGCGGAAACTTTAATGCCGTGTATCTCGGTACCGACAACAGCCGGGTCGGAGTCAAAGATCCCGATGAGCTTAAAGCCGCGGCTTTCAAATTTGGTGTTGGTTGCAAACGTCCTGCCCATATGACCCGCGCCGACCATGACCGCCGTGTATCCGCGGTTGAGACCGAGGATGTTGGCGATCTCTGTCCTGAGAAATTCCACATTGTATCCGTAGCCCTGCTGCCCGAACCCGCCGAAGCAGTTCAGGTCCTGCCGTATCTGGGACGCGGTCACGCCCATACGCCGGCTGAGCTCCTTTGATGATATGCGCTCGATACCGCTGTCGCAAAGGTCAGTCAGATGTCTGTAATATCTGGGCAGGCGGTTGATAACCGAACCCGATACTTTCTTTTCCATTGTTTTTCTCCTGTATGTTAAATTGCGCCGCAGCGCGCCGAATTTTGACGCCAATTACCAAACGCGTCAAAACCGGCAGGTGCGAAGCGGATCACGAAAGCTTAGACATAACGTAGTCGGCAAACTCCGCTGATGTAGCGCCTGTGTCGCGTCCCGTGATCACCAGCTTCTTTTCGGTGTACATACACTCATCCAAAGCCTTTTCCAGCGCCTTTGCCTTGTCAGCATAGCCAATGTGTTCAAGAAGCATTACCGCCGCTCTGATAATACTGCACGGATCGGCGTATATGTCTCTGCCCTCCTGGACCATTCGGGGCGCGCTGCCGTGGATAGCCTCAAACATAGCGTAGCGCTTGCCGATGTTGGCGCTTCCGGCAGTGCCGACTCCGCCTTGGAATTCCGCCGCCTCGTCGGTCAGAATGTCGCCGTAGAGGTTGGGCAGGACCAGAACCTGGAACTGCGTCCTTCTCTTTGGGTCAACCAGCTTTGCGGTCATGATGTCAATGTACCAGTCGTCAAGCTCGATGCCAGGATAGTCCTTGGCGACCTCCTTGCAAACGCTCAAAAAGTTGCCGTCGGTCGTCTTTATAACGTTAGCCTTTGTAACGCAGGTAACGCGGGTCTTGCCCGCCTTCTTTGCGTACTCAAAAGCGGCTCTTGCTATTCTCTCGGTACCCTCGTGGGTCTGAACAACAAAATCAATAGCCAGATCATCGGTAACGTTAACGCCCTTTGAGCCAACGGCGTATCCGCCCTCGGTGTTCTCGCGGTAGAACGTCCAGTCGATGCCCTCGGCGGGAACTTTGACCGGTCTTACGTTGGCAAACAGATCAAGCTCCTTGCGCATCGCAACGTTGGCGCTTTCAATATTGGGCCACGGGTCGCCCTGACGAGGAGTGGTCGTGGGACCCTTTAAGATAACATGACACTGCTTAAGCTCATCCAAAACGTCGTCCGGCAGGGCTTTTCCCACTTCGGCGCGGTGTTCAATAGTGCAGCCGGTGATCTCCTTGAATGTAACCTTGCCGCTGCCGACCTCATCCTTGAGCAGGAACTTGAGTATTCTTTCCGCCTGCTCGGTTATGGCGGGACCGATACCGTCTCCGCCCACAACTCCGATAACGATTTGGTCAAGTTTATCATAATCGATAAAGTCCTTTTCGGACTTCATTCTTTCAACTCTGTTAAGCTGCTCGGTAAGTACCGCTTCAAATTTTTTCTTCGCATCTTCAATCTGCGCTGTATATGGCATTGTTTTTCCTCCTTAAGTTATTATTGAATATTAGTTTTTTCACGCGTGCGGGCAATATCCGCCTCTAAATCAAAATATCGCGCGTTGTTTTTGGTGTAGTTCAGCAATCCGCCCGCCAAAAGCATATCTCTCTGGCGTTTTGACAGATCGATCTTCGCCTCAAATTCAAATCCCTTGGTCTTGTCGGTGATCTTGACCGTGTCGCCGTCTGCGATCTGGGCTCTGACATTTTCGATAAGCAGGTCGTCCATTTGGTCTATCCTGTCATAGTCCGCTTCGTTTGCAAACGTCATCGGTATTATTCCGGCATTGATCAGGTTTGCCATGTGAATTCTCGCGAACGACTTGACCAGAACCGCCTTAACTCCGAGATATAGCGGAGCCAGAGCCGCGTGTTCTCTCGAAGAACCCTGACCGTAGTTGCTGCCGCCCACGATTATGCTGCGCTTAAGCTCAAGCGCGCGTTTGGGGAAGCTTTCATCGCATACGGCAAAGCAGTATTCCGAGATCTTGGGGATATTGGAGCGCAGAGGCAGTATCTTTGCGCCCGCCGGCATGATGTGGTCGGTCGTGATGTTGTCGCCGACCTTGAGTCCGCACTTGGCGTCAATCGTGTCAAGCAGCGGTTCCGCCACGGGGAACGGCTTGATGTTGGGTCCGCGCAGGACCTCGACCGTGTCCATTTTGTCAGCCTCGACCGGGGGAACGACCATATTGTCGTTGATAGTGAATACTTCGGGCAGAGTAAAGCTCGGCATATCGCCCAAAGTCCGCGGATCCGTCATAACTCCGGCAATCGCCGAAACAGCGGCGACTTCGGGGGATACCAGATAGATCTGACCGTCCTTTGTGCCGCTTCTGCCCTCAAAGTTTCTGTTAAAAGTCCTGAGTGATATTCCGCCGGCGTTGGGCGACTGACCCATTCCGATGCAGGGACCGCACGCGCTTTCAAGTATTCTCGCGCCGGCATCGATCATCTTGCCCAGCGCTCCGTTCGCGGCGATCATGTTAAGCACCTGCTTCGAGCCGGGTGCGATAGCCAGCGAAACGCCGGGATCAACTGTCTTGCCGTCTAAGATATATGCAACCTTGAGCATATCAAGGAGCGATGAGTTGGTGCAGGAGCCGATGCAGACCTGATCGATCTTCATGCCCGCAAGCTCCGAGATCTTCTTAACATTGTCCGGTGAGTGCGGACAGG
>CANQKP010000045.1 GCA_947624495.1 uncultured Monoglobus sp.
ACTGAAGCGCCTTGCCGTCATGCATCATGCTCTCGATAGTAAACGTCTCGGTAGCGCCCGCAAACTTCTCGCGCTCGGTTTTCTGACCCTTTACCACCGGGATCGCGAGATACTCCTCGCAGACCTTTGCGTAAATATTGAGCATCATTCGGGTGCGCTCCTCAGCCTCCTCCTGTGTGGCGTGGGCGGTGTGTCCCTCCTGCCACAAAAACTCGGTGTTGCGCAGGAACGGTCTGGTTGTTTTTTCCCAGCGGACAACGCTGCACCACTGGTTATAAAGCTTTGGCAGATCCCTGTACGAGCGCACGATATCCGCGTAATGGTCGCAGAACAGCGTCTCCGATGTGGGGCGCACGCAAAGTCTTTCGGGCAGCTTTTCGTTGCCGCCGTGGGTCACCCACGCGACCTCAGGTGCGAAGCCCTCAACATGGTCCTTTTCCTTCTGAAGCAGGCTTTCCGGGATAAACATAGGCATCGCAACGTTTTGAACGCCCGTTTCCTTAAACATCCTGTCTAAGACTTTCTGTATATTCTCCCAAATGGCGTAGCCGTACGGCTGGAAAACCATACAGCCCCTTACCTTGGAATAGCTGCAAAGCTCGGCTTTGCGGACAATATCCGTGTACCATTGGGCAAAATCCTCGTTCATCGAGGTGATCTCTTCAACTAATTTTTTGTCTGCCATCTAAACATTCCTCCAAAACTGTATATCCGGGCTGTCAAACACGCCCAAGAACAAAAGTATACTTAATATCAGTATAAAGGAAAACCGCGTTTATGTCAAGGCGGAGCCGGAATTTTAATTCTTACAATACTGTTACTTGTAACACATTAAAGGACCGCACGTATAATAAAACGAGGTGATTTGAATGTGCGGAATTGCAGGCTTTACGAGTTTTAAAAGACCGATAGACGAACAGAGCAGAAAAGTCCTGTTCGCAATGGGCGAAACAATGAACCGCCGCGGACCGGATGACAGGGGCGAGTATGTGTCGGACTTTGCCGCCATGACTCACAGGCGGCTGTCGGTAATAGACCCGAAGGGCGGCAGCCAGCCGATGACAAGGCGGATAGGTCAAGATACATACACGATATGCTATAACGGCGAGATCTACAACACCGAGGAAATACGAAAGGAACTGCTGAGCAAGGGCTATGAATTTAAGGGTCACTCCGACACAGAGGTCCTGCTGTGTTCCTATATCGAATGGGGCGAGGAATGCGTGAAAAAGCTGAACGGTATTTTTGCGTTCACTATCTGCGACGAGGCGCAAAAAAAGCTGTTCTTCGCCCGCGACGGCGGCGGCGTCAAACCGTACTTCTACTCTCTGGCAGGCGGCGAGTTCATATTCGGCTCCGAGATAAAGGCTGTTTTAGAGCATCCGTCGGTGTCGCGCAATGTTGATAAGTTCGGCGTTGCGGAACTGTTTCTTATCGGTCCCGGAAAGACGCCGGGCAGGACTGCGTTCCATGACGTTTCAGAGCTGAAGCCGGGTTTTTGCGGCACATTTTCAAGGGATGGGCTTAATATATATCAATATTTTGCAATAAAAGCCCGGAAGCACACCGACAGTCTGAATGACACGATCTACACTCTGCGCAGCCTTATATGCGACTCCATAAGGCGGCAGCTTGTGTCCGACGTGCCGCTTTGCACCTTTCTTTCCGGAGGTCTTGATTCCAGCATAATTTCATATGTCGCCGCAAAAGAATTCTCGGAAAGCGGCAGAGGGCAGCTGACAACATACTCGGTGGACTATGTTGACAACGACAAGTACTTTAAGAAGTCGTTTTACCAGCCCAACAGCGACGGATATTATATAAAGCTTATGAGCGAATTCATAGAGTCAGACCACAAAAATGTTGTTCTTGACAACGACGATGTCGGGGACGCGCTCAGAAATTCGGTCATTGCGCGCGATCTGCCGGGTATGGCGGATGTGGAGTCGTCGCTGCTGCTGTTCTGCCGCGAGGTAAAAAAGACACACACCGTTGTGCTGTCCGGCGAATGTGCCGACGAGATCTTCGGCGGCTATCCATGGTTCACCAGCAAGGAAATGCTGGCGCAGGCGGATTTCCCGTGGAGCGGCAACACAAAAATCAAAGCCGGTCTGATAAGGGACGATTACCTGAAACTGGACCCTGAGGAGTATGTCTATGAGCGCTACAAGGCGACTGTTGATGAGGCGCCGAAAACCGGACTTGAAACACCCGCCGACGCCAGGATAAAGGAAATAACCATGCTGAATTACAAGTGGTTCATGCAGACGCTGCTCTCGCGCAAGGATCACTCGTCGATGTACAGCGGACTTGAGGTCAGAGTACCGTTCTGCGACGTGAGAATTCTTGAATACGCCTACAACATCCCGTGGGATATGAAGGGCTACGCCGGCAGGGAAAAAGGACTTCTACGCAAGGCGTTTGAGGGGATTTTGCCGGATGAGATTGTGAACCGTAAAAAAAGCCCGTATCCCAAGAGCCATAATCCGGTTTATACCAAAAACGTTGAAAACAAGATACGAAAAATATTGAGCGACAAGGAACCGCCGATACTTGAGATAGTGAAGCGCGACAAGCTTAAGGAACTGCTGGACACCGGCGCGGCAATGTTCACAAAGCCGTGGTACGGACAGCTGATGAACTATCCTCAGATCTTGGCGTATATGTACATGATAAACGAGTGGATGAAAATATACGCAGTAAACATAGTTTAATATAATGGGCTGCAAACAAAACGGTTTTAAAACTGTCTTGTTTGCAGTCTGTTTTTTGCTTCATAAAAATACTTGACAAATTTAAAACATAGTGGTACAATATATTGTACAAAATGAAGTACAAGGAGACGATCGTATGTTAGCAGTGAACTATTCAACAATACGTGAAAATTTAAAATCATATTGCGACAAGGTTACCGATGAGCATGAAACTGTTATAGTCACGAGAAAAGGCGAAAAAAATGTTGTGATAATAAGCCTTGAGGAATGGAACGCTCTATCAAAAGCCGCGCGGAACGCTGAGTATCTGAGTATGCTTGACCGCTCATTCGAGCAGCTTCGCAGCGGAAAAGGTGTGAAGCATGAACTGATAGAGGATAACGACAATGAATAAACTGTGGTCCGATAAAGCTTGGGATGATTATTTATATTGGCAGACACAAGACAAGAAAACATTGAAAAAAATAAATGATTTGATAAAAGATATCGAAAGAAACGGCGTGATGAAAGGGATCGGCAAGCCGGAAGGGCTGAAATTCCGAAAAGGGTACAGCCGCCGGATCGACGGAAAGAACAGATTGGTTTACGACACGGACGAACAAGGAAATTTGCTTATAGCTTCCTGCCGCGGTCATTACGAATATTAGAATTCACTTAATAAACACAGCATAGTATAAAAACGCGTCAAGGCTCAAATGAGTCTTGACGCGGTCTTTATTTTAAACTTTATTTTACAGGATACGGCTCACACAGAGGCGTAATGCTTTCACAATTCTTCCAGATAAATATTTTTGTCTCTCCGGTTTCGGGCTTTGAATATTTAACAGTCTGCGTGCCGCTCTTGTCAATATCATAAATACCTGCGGCGGTTATAGCCTCTTCGCTGTATGTGGCAACAACCAAAACCGCATCGCCCTCGCCGGTGGTGTAATTTACGGTAAGTCCGCCGTCGTTAAACTCCGCGCCGGTGATTTTGTATTCCGTTTTCGCGGGTTCATCCGTAGGCTTGGGCGTTTCGGTGGGCTTTGGTGCTTCGGTAGGTTTGGGTGCAGCTGTCGGTATCGGCTCATCGCCGGTATAGATATTCACCGTGCCGAGAGTGTCGTCATACTCATAGATAACATTATGAACATCTCCGACAGCAGCCGCGCTGACTTCCGACGCAGCCGCCGCAGTCGCGTCCGCATAGGACGGAACATCCGCCTCTGTGGTTGTGTGGTCATTCCTCTTTCCTGTCAGACCGTGACCGAGCCTCGTAAGCTCATCGCAGAACCACTGCGAGATAAGCTGCGCGCCGAAATAGTTGATATGTGTGTTGTCCACAACGGTGTGTCCGGGATTACTATTATCCTCTTTCGAATAATACTGCGACTTGGCAAACTCGCCCGCAGCACAGTTTACAAATCTTGAGTCTTTGATCTTTACCCAGTTATAAATATCCTTTGCCTTCTCCTCGCCGACTCTGTTAATATATCCGTTTACTTTAGAGTAAAGGTCGATAACCGGCAGACCAAGCTCCTTGCCCAATTCCTTGGTGGCGTTCACATACGCTTCAAGACCGCTGTCGCTTGATCTGCGTCTGCTTATCGAAGTGGTCAGTATAGGATACGCGCCTTTGTCAAGAGCAAGGTTCACATAATTATCGGTAATATTCTTTTTATATGAACCTTGGGTAAATCTGTCGCCGTCGGGCTTCGTGTACCTTGAGGCATCATCCGATTTTGAATCGTTATGTCCGAACTGGATTATAAAATAATCGCCGGGTTTTATACCGTTCTTTATCGTGTTGTAGTTGCCTTCCTTCAGGAAGTCCAGCGAGCTTCTGCCGCTGAGCGCGAGATCGTTGACCTTCACATCTGTGAAGTAGTCGCCCAGGACCGCAGCCCAGCCTGTCTGCGGGAAACGGTTGTTCGACCCTGTCGCCGGATATGTGCAGGCTGTCGAATCGCCGGCAACATAGATCACCGCGCCGCCCGCCACAGCATTTTGGTACTCGTACGTTCCCTGAGGCATAACGCTTGTCTTGGCGCTGTCCTCATAGGCTGTCAGCGTGATCTTACTGTCAGCGCCGACCGGCAGCGCTGTCTTGTCAACATAGATTATCGTCTCGTCACCGTTTTGGTTCTCGGCTTTAGCGCAGCATTCCTTAACGTTAAAGTCGGCTGTTTTGGTCACGCCGCCCGTTGTTACCGACGCGGTGATCGTCTCATTTCCCGTAAGGTTTATAATCGAGTTTACAAACACAATATGACTGAGATAGCAGCCGTCCGAAAGCGCCATTACCACATCGCCGCCTGAGTTGGAAACAGCGGCTCTTCTGAACTCGATCGGAACGATCTTCGGCACAACTATCGTAAATTCTTTTGTGGTCTTTGCCTCGCCGCGTGTGATCGTGGCGGTGAGCGTAACGGTGTTGTCCTTCTCAAACGACGGGTTGACCTTGCCGTCCTCTCCGACAATCGCGGGATCGCTGCTTGACCATGTTATAGCCGTATTTCTTCTGCCCTTTACCGGAAGCTCCAGATTTTTCTTAACCGCCGAAGTGTCGCCCAGCGTCAGAGCGGCGGCAGCGTCCCTGACCGCGCCCTCGTCGTCGGTGTCGGCGGGAACGGTCAGCTTAAACGGTCTATACAGGAATATATTTGGATAATCCTGATATGAGAATACCGCTGTGAAAACAACCTCGGTATCCTCCGACTTAGGATTGACCTCGCCGGATTTGCTGATAACATCCTCGTTTGAGGACTCCCAGCTCACGTCCGCATAACCTATCGACGTGTTCCATCCGTCAAACAGCGCAAGATCGTCATAGACTTTGTCCTCGGACGTGTTGGGACCCTTGATCTCATCAAACGGGATCTCCATTACTTCCTTCTCGACCGCATTGCTTACGAAATCAACCGTTACGGTAACATCCTTATCGGGCATGGTGAATGTGCTCTCACGCATTCCCTCGCCCTTTTCAAGCTTGACGTCCTTATCGTTGACCTTGACGTTGCCGAGCAAGGCGTTTGAGCCGGGTTCCGCAACGATAGTCACGGTATCGCCCGTCTTTGCGGGCTTTGACACGATCTCTTTAAAAGTCGCGCCGTAAACCAACGGCTTTGTGCCTCCGAACCAGAAATAATATGTTTCTCCGGCTTCAATATCAAATTCAAAAAACGTTACTTCGGCAACACCCGAATTATTTGTGTGTTCAAGAATATACTCGTCAAATTTTGACGCGCTCTTGGCGTAAACCGATTTGTTATTGCCCGGCAAATTAGCAGCAATCGCCAGTTTTCCCGACCTTTCGGTGACGATTTTATAAGCGGCGCCCTCCATTGTGATCTCACCCGTAGCATCGTCTTTTTTAACTGCCGCGTTGTTTGAGGCTTTAATTCCGCCCGTAAAATTTATATCTCCCACCTTCGTGCCCTTGCTGAAAGTATTGTCTTCGGCAGCCTCTATAGTTATTCCGTCAAACATTTTAACGGGATTGCCGGCTGTAAGCGCGGCAGTGATCTGCCAGGGCTTATCTCCCGCGGCGTATGCGGGAAACGCCGCGAATATTGTAAAAACCATAACCGCCGCCAAACACATACACATAAACCGCCCAAATTTCTTTTTCATTATGCACACTCCTTTAAATTCTCGCGACGCGCGCGGAAACCCTATAATTTTTATTTATTATAACATACTTTTCTTTAAATGTAAATAAAAAGTTTAAAAACAAAGCGATTGAGAACAAGCGGCTCCTATGGTAAAATTAAAGCGGCTGTAATTTAAAATTATTAAGAAATCTCAAGAAATTTCATTGTCAAATCTTAAGAATTGTATGTTAAGATAAAATCGGGAGGTGCAGAAAAATGAGAATACTCATCGTTGACGACGACAGAGAAATAGTTGACAGTATAGCTATTTTTTTGTTAGGCGAAGGGTACGAAGTGATTAAGGCGTATAACGGGATAGAGGCTCTGGAAAGCCTGAGCGAAAACGAGGTGCATCTGATGATTTTAGACGTTATGATGCCCAAGCTTGACGGTATAAAGACACTTATGAAGCTGAGGGAGTCACGGAATATTCCGGTTATTCTGCTCTCGGCAAAATCGGAGGATGCGGATAAGATTTTAGGGCTTACCGCCGGAGCCGACGACTATGTTACAAAGCCGTTTAATCCGTCCGAGCTTGTGGCGCGGGTAAAATCTCATCTCAGACGCTACACTACGCTCGGCTCTATCGGAAAACAAAACGGCGTTATAACAATATCGGGATTATCCGTCAATACCGAAAACAGAACAGTTAAGGTAGACGGAGAGGATATAAGGCTGACGCCGATTGAGTATAAGATACTGGAGCTGCTTGCCCGAAACAGAGGAAAAGTCTTTTCACCGGACGAAATTTATAAAAATGTATGGAACGAGAACACGATAGTCGGAGATAACACGATAGCCGTACATATCCGCCATATTCGGGAAAAAATAGAAATCAATCCGAAGGAGCCAAGATACCTTAAGGTGGTATGGGGCATCGGATATAAAATTGTTTAAAGGAGAGATCTGACAATGAAGAAATTTTTATATTCAAACTATACGAAGTTTGCGGCGGCAGTTCTTTGCGTTGTATTTATAACGGTCGGGGCGCTGAGCGCGACCGAAGGATTTATCAAATGCTGTGATGACAGCCACTATATTTACGGTTTTGAAAAATCCTTCGGGGAGTCAAGATACATAAATTCATTGCTCAGCACTGTTGAGAGAGTTTTGTATAACTCATACATAGGATACTACCGCGAAGACGGTGCGGGCAATCTCCGGTCAGGGACAGCAGCCGGTATGACTTTCGACGAATACTTAGCGGGCAGACTTCAAAACCTGTACGAGGCGGACGAGGTAAGCTATTATGTTTCCGTAAACGGCAGGGTTTACACCAACTGCGGGGCTCAAAGCGCGGACGATTTAAAAAACGTGCGTTTTTACAGGTATTTGTCAATGGACGGAAACGGTCAGACGGAGTTTTATGGTTCAGGGCATACAGAATACCTAACAGCTATATCGAACTTCGGCGTAACAGATGCTATAACAGTCTGCGCCAGCATCAGTGATGAAAACGCCGCGAAATATGAGACGGAATGGAACGCGCAGGCAGAATATGTAAAGGAAGCTTTTGTAAATGTATTTGCCTGCATTCTGCTCGCGTTATTGATTTTGATTTATTTGATATGCGTGTCGGGCAAAGGAAAGGACGGCGAGACAAAAACCATGCGGCTTGACCTGATCTGGACAGAAGCGCACCTCGCGTTTATTGCAGCCGCCGCAATCGGAGCTATCGCAATTTGCTTAATATTGTTTGACGAATATCAGACGTCTCACATTCCGGTCTATATGCTCCGTTTATTCACGGGCGCGGCAGCCGCGGCGGGCAGCGCCGTTACAATAACCTGCGGGCTGTCAATCGTGCGCAAAATTAAATCCAAAACCTTTATCGCCGCAAGCATTATCTGGCGTGCGGCAAGGCAGTGCGTAAAATATATTGTTAGATTTTTAAGATGGATAATCAGAACAACCGGGAAGTGCAGAGACGCGGCAAGCATTATTATATCAAAAAAGTCAAGCAAAATAATGATTGTGATATTATTTGTATATACCGCAATCATCGGCATCTGCGGTGGGTTGTTTATGAGTAACGGGTTTGGTTTGCTTTTCGGCATTATCGTTTTCGGAGCCGCCGGCTTTATACTTGCGTATCGGACAAAGGATATTGACGAAATCCGCAAAGGCACCGCCGAAATACGGAACGGAAACTTGGATTACAAAATTCCAAAACTTAAAACGGAGGACATGAAAGCCCTTGCGGAAAACATTAACGAAATCGGCGAAGGACTTGAAAGGACAATGTCCGCGCAGCTGAAGGCGGAACGGCTTAAGACCGACCTTATAACGAATGTGTCGCACGACCTTAAGACTCCTCTCACCTCTATCATAAGCTATACCGAGCTTTTGTCAAAGGTTGAGGATCTGCCTGAGGAAGCCAAGGACTATGCCTTGATAATAGCCAAGAAGAGCGAGAGTCTTAAAAATCTCACGCAAGACTTGTTTGAAATATCAAAAGTGCAGAGCGGGAACGAAACCTTTGTCATGGAAAAGCTTGACGCGGCGCTGCTTGTCAGTCAAACCCTCGGTGAACATGACCATGAAATACAGAAATCGGAGCTGAATTTTTGTGTGAATACCGATAAGGATCTATTCTTTACCGCGGACGGCAAAAAGATGTCAAGAGCGCTCGGAAATCTCATTGACAATGCAATAAAGTACTCGATGAAAGGCACAAGGGTGTTTGTGTCCGCGTTTGAGACGGAGGATGACGTTGTAATTGAGCTTAAAAACATATCCGCCTATCCCATGGATTTTGATGCGGAAGAGATAACGGGACGGTTCGTCCGCGGTGACGAGGCGCGGACGAGCGAAGGCAACGGCCTCGGTCTCGCCATTGCGAAAGGATATACGGAGTCCTGTGGCGGAAGGTTTAATGTTATCATTGACGGTGATTTATTTAAGGTCGTAATTCGCTTTAAGAAAAATTAATCAACAAAAAAGCCGCGGCAAAATTGTTTGCCGCGGCTTTACCGATCAAGCCTGCTGTTTGACCTCATCAAGGGTCTTTACCACACTATGCTTAATGGGCTTCCACTCAACCTTTTTAAACAGTGCCGCAATCGCGATAGGCACATAGGTGAACTGGAACACAGGGAACGAGAACAGGTACAATATCTTCTTATACCATACGCAGTTTACATTGTGCCATTCCGTCATCATTGTCATAGCGCCCAGAATAAAGAACAGACCGTAGAAATTCACAAGTGTCTGAACCAACGCGTGGATAAGCGCGGGGGCTTCGGGCGCGTTCGCGGCAATCGCCACAGGGATCGCCGCAGCGTTTATCAAAACGCTGAGCAGCGTCATCAGCATAGCCGGCATAACCGTCATCAAAAGGTCAAAGCACGAAAAACTTCCCTTGAATATTCCGCGGAACAGCTTTAAGCCGTAGTTTGCGAACACCTGATAAAATCCCTTCGCCCAGCGCAGTCTTTGGGTATATGACTGACTGAACTTTGTCGGCTGCTCGTCATAGAGCATAGCCTTTGCCGCATATCCGATCTTGCAGCCCTTTGAAACCATATCGCAGGTGAACTCTATATCCTCGGTCAGCAGATGATGTATCCAGCCGTCGTTCTGTTCTATGATCTTCGCGCTTACCAGAAATCCCGTTCCTGAAACGGCGCAGCTTGTGCCGAGCTGCATTCTGGAATTGTTAAGATATCTCGCCTCGCGCAGGAACCATAACGAATAACCAGCAGAGATCCAGTTGCTGTCGAAATTCTTTGAATTGCGGTAGCTTGTGAGACAGTCATAGCCGTTGTCGAACACCTTGTTCATCTCTTTGACATAGTTCTTGTCAAGAACATTGTCCGCATCGAATATCATATATCCCTCATATCCGGCGTCCGCATAGTCCTTTTTGATTATCTTAAACAGCCAGTCAAGAGCGTAGCCCTTGCCGACCTGCGTCTTGTTGAAGCGCTCATACACGATCGCGCCCGCGTCACGGGCAACCTGCGCCGTATCATCGGTACAGTTATCCGCTATAACAAACACATCAAGCTTATCTTTAGGATAGTTCTGAGACTTTATGCTTAAAATCAAATTGCCGATAACATCACGCTCGTTGCGGGCGGATATAACAGCCGCAAATTTGTGATGCTTTTTGGCGGTAAACTTTTGTTCGCCTTTAAGCAAACCTACAAACAGATAGAAAAACTGGTACGCGTAACACAGTGTAAAAAGTATTGAAATCACTGCGTTAAAAATAATTATCGCTTCCATAAGATCTCCTTTTTCCATTCAAACAAAAAGCATAGGTTTTTTTCTAATACTGTTATAGTCTCAATTTATTAATAAATTATAAACAAAATATGAATATTTTGTAAACATACCATTATTTTACCATTACAACCATTTCGGTAGGTTTTGAGCCGATTTTTTATCTAAATTGTATAATCTCCGCTTGTGAGTTTTGTGAATAATCCACTAATATCAAGCTTTTTTTCAAGGTATATCTCGTCCGCCAAAATCGCCTGACCGATAAGCATACCAAGCCCGTTTATTATCTTATGCCCCCGTTTTTCGGCGTATGCCAAAAAGTTCGTTTTCGGAGGATTGTAAATCAAATCCAGCGCCGCAGCGGACGGGTTTAGGCAATCGATGAACGACAGATCCTCATGATCCGCGCCGACCCCGCTCATGCCGAGAGGCGTGGCGTTGACGAGAAGGTCGCAGTCCGATGCGTAATTTGCAGCATCGCCTATGGCGCCGTGTACAAGCTCGGTACCGCCCTGCGCGGCGCCGCTCTGCTGAAATGAGCGTATTTTTTTACAGATACCCTCCGCCTTTTCCGGAGTGCGGTTTAAAATAACGATCCTGCCCGCGCCCATATCCGAAAACTTGAGCGCGATCGTTGAAACGACGCCGCCTGCGCCGAGAATAACAATGTCCCTGCCTTCAACGCTAACATCGTTTTGCTCAAGCGAAAGCATGAGACCGCGCGCGTCTGTGTTATAACCGTACAGCCCGTCGTCCTTTATGCTTACAGTGTTGACCGCTCCGAACAGCTTCGCGTCCTTGTCTATCTCTTTCAGGAACGGAATAATATCCGTCTTATGCGGCATGGTCAAATTAAAACCCCTGACTCCGCGCGCCTTAGCGTTTTCGATATATTCCTCAAGTCCGCCCTTTTTAACAAGCACGCGCGTGTATTCGCAGTCAATACCGAGGGCGTCCATTACTATGCCGTGAACGACCGGAGACTTGCTGTGCTCGATAGGGTCGCCGATCACGTTAAGCTTGATTTTATCACTCACCGGGCTTCACCTCGTTTAAAAGGTAGTCGATAGCGAGCAGGTAGCCTCTGAGTCCCAAACCGCATATCTGACCGACGCAGCCCGCGGCTGTGACCGATTTGTGTCTGAACTCCTCACGCTTATGTATGTTGCTGATATGGACCTCGACCGCCGGCAGGTTTACCGCCTTGAGCGCATCAAGTATCGCGTAGCTGTAGTGAGTGTACGCGCCGGGGTTTATAACAATACCGTCGCAGGTACCTAAGGTATGGTGAATAAAGTCGATTATTTCACCCTCGCCGTTGCTTTGGAGTACGATTGCCTCCGCTCCGCGCTCCGCGGCGTAATCCTCTATCATCTTTTCAAGCTCCTGATAGCCCGATTTGCCGTAAACATCCGGCTCTCTGACGCCGAGCATATTAATATTCGGCCCGTTTATTACCAATATTTTCATATTAATTCTCCTTTCAAATAGAATTTCTGATAAGGCGCAGCAATTCGCCAAGGGTGGCGCTGAAAGCGCCGTCGTTTATAACCATGGCGTTCGCCGCCGTTCTGTATTTGTCGTACCGCTCCGCATACAACGTCTTAAGCCGCTCCGCATTGTCCTTAAGCAGCGGTCTGCCCGAAGTGTCTATGTCGCCGGCGATCAGCTCAAGCGGACGGTCCAGAAAAACCACGTATGTATCAGCCTGTTTCATGATCTCGATATTCTCATCCCGCTTGACAATTCCGCCGCCGGTCGATATTATCCTGCGGTCGCCTTTAAGACAATCCCGCAGCACATCGGTCTCGATATCCCTGAAAGCGTCCTCGCCCCGATTTGCAAAAATTTCGGGTATCGGTCCCTCGCGGCGTTCTATCTCGGAGTCGGTGTCTATAAATTCAAGGCCGAGACTTTCCGCAGCAGCCTTGCCGAAAGCGGATTTTCCGCAGCCCGGCATTCCGATAAGCAAAATATTCATGTTCCGCGCCTCTCATTCCTTCAGTCTGTAATTCCCCAAAAGCTTGAACTCGCCGGTACCCTCTATAACATTGTTTGTGACCCGGCGCACCCGCTCGTCCAGCAGGTTTCCGGTATAATCCACAAAGAACATATATTCAAAATTGCGGTCATACAGAGGTCTTGATTCAAGCTTAAGCAGGTTCAGGTTCCCTCTCGCGAAGCAGGCGAGTATTCTGTGCAGCTCGCCGCTCTTGTGCGGCAGAGTAAACGCCGCGCTTATCTTGTTGCTTAAGCTGTCAAGCTCCAAATTCTTTGACACGATTATGAACCGTGTGGTATTCTTCGCGCTGTTGTTTATGTCGGCGGCAAGGATTTGGAGTCCGTATATCTCCGCGTTCTGCCGCCCCGCGATTGCAGCCTTGCTCCTGTCGTTTTCGGATGCGACCTTCTGCGCGCTTTGGGATGTGCTGTAATACTCCTTAAGCTCCACATCTCCCAAGGTCTTTAAAAATTCACGGCACTGCATTATGCCCTGTTCATGGGAATACACGGTTTTTATATCCGAAAGCTCGGCGCCTGGAACGCCCAGCAGACAGTGCCGTATCGGAACGTCCACCTCACCGGTTATAAAATAGCCGTATTTGGCAAGCAGATCTATTACATCGGCAATGGTCCCGGTATACGAGTTCTCAATAGGCAGCACCGCATAGTCCGCCGCACCCTGCTCAAGCTCCGCAAAAGCGTCGTCAAACGCCGCCGCGTTGTGGCGGTTGCAGTCGGCGCCGAAATACTTGACCGCCGCCTGTTCCGTATATGAGCCGTTGGCACCATAGAAAACCACACGGGGATTTTCAACGCCCGGCTTCGGGTCAAGCATATCCTCAACCAGCGCACGGTTAAAGCCCAGAAGTTCCTTCGTCTGACGCTCGCGGCTGATCGACATGATCGCCGCGTAAAATTCATATACCTCGTTTTGCCTTGTCTTATCGTCAAGCAGCTTCATCTTGCTGTCAAGCACCTGTTTTTCGCGCTCTGAATCCAGCACCGGTTTTCCGACGCTGCGCTTGTAGTCCGCGACTTTGCTGCTAAGCTCCATTCTGCGCAGGAACAGCGGCAGCAGCTCACGGTCTATGCCGTCGATCTCCGCCCTCAGCGCGTCTAATTTTGTATTATATCCTTTATCCATTTTATTCACATCCTAAAACTTATCGTATAACAGATCCAGCATGGCTATATTCGCGGCGTTCTCAATAACGACCGTTCCGCGGTGGACGATGCACGGATCATGCCTGCCGCGCACCTCTATCTCGGCGTTCTCCATTTTCGCTATATTCACCGTCCGCTGCTTTTGAGCAATCGACGGCGTGGGCTTGAGCACTGCTCTGAATATAATAGGCATTCCGTTGGTTATCCCGCCGTTTATTCCGCCGTTGTTGTTGGTGTAGGTTTTAATTTTGCCGCCGCTTACGTAAAACTCATCGTTGGCGTCCTTTCCGGTCATACCCGCAAAACCGCAGCCTGCGCCGAACATCACCGCTTTGACCGCCGGCACCGAGTAAATAAGCGACGAAACGCGGCTCTCGACCGAACCGAAAAACGGTTCGCCCTTGCCCGCAGGCATTCCGACCACGGCACATTCCGCAATTCCTCCGACCGAGTTAAGCTCGCTTTTTGCCGTGAGTATGCGCTGTTTCATAAGCTCTCCCTTTTTATCGTCTATGACCGGAAAGCTTTTTTTGGAAACCTCCGAAAGTTCTTTTTCGCCAATATTGACCGGGTCGAAAGGCTCGTCCTCAACATCAGCGATTTTAAGTATATGCGCGCCGACTGACACGCCCTCGGCGTTCAGCACCTGCTTTGCCACCGCGCCCGCGAAAACCAGAGGCGCGGTAATACGCGCGGAAAAGTGACCGCCGCCGCGGTAGTCACGGTGTTCGCCGTACTTCATGTATGCGGTATAATCCGCGTGACCGGGTCTCAGCAGATCCTTCTCGTAATGCTTAGAGATCGTGTTGGTGTTCCTTATGATGCCGGCTATCGGTGTGCCGGTAGTCATGCCGCCCACAAATCCGGACAGGATCTCGACCTTGTCCGCCTCCGAGCGGGAAGTCGAAATATTGCTGCGTCCCGGAGCGCGCCGCTCCATTTCCGCTTCTATTTTTTCAACGTCGAGCTTAATCCCGCCGGGCAGACCGTCTATAACTATGCCTATGCCCTGCCCGTGGGACTCGCCGAATATGCTCAATCTTATGTTTCTGCCCCAATTATTCATAAATTCCTCCCGATCATGCCAATCTGTCGTACACAGTGAAAAAGTCAGGATATGACTTCTTGACCGCCTGCAATGCTCCGGTTATGCTGACCTCGCCCTCTGAACGGCAGGCGGCAACGGCTATCGCCATAGCTATTCTGTGGTCGTTCCACGCCGAGCAAACATTGCTTTCAAGCAGGTCCCGTCCGTTTATAACAAGACCGTCGTTCACCTCGCGGATATCCACGCCAAGTCTGCCAAGCTCGGTAGAGATCGCCTTGAGGCGGTCGCTCTCCTTGAGTCTGAGCCTGCCGGCGTTTATTATGCGGCTCTCGCCGGACAGGAACGAACACAGCAC
>CANQKP010000046.1 GCA_947624495.1 uncultured Monoglobus sp.
GTTAAGCCGGAAACTGTGAACGAGATCACCTATTCGATCCTTCCGGCGAACATCATCAAAAATTTTAATACCGCGAACGAATTCTCCCGCGATTTGAAGCGCGGCGAGATAATCAGAGAAAGGATGTGTTAAATATGTTTGAAAACAGATTTACGGAAAGCGCCCAGAAGGCAATAAACTTGGCTGCCGAGAGCGCGATGGAGCTTGGCCACAACTATGTCGGCACCGAGCATATGCTGCTTGGACTAATCAAAGAGGGTGAAGGCGTAGCCGCAAAAATCCTCGACTCCAATGATATTAACGAGGATAACGTCAGCGATGTTATCCACGAGATCCTCAATGTGGGAGCGCCGCTCCAGGAGATGCCCGGAAGCTTTACGCCGAGAACAAAGTACGTGATAGAGCGCAGCGCTCTTGAGGCATCGCGTCTTGGTCACAACTATGTGGGTACCGAACATCTTCTCATCGCGCTGCTTCGGGAAACCAGCAGCATCGCCGCAAAAATCCTGATTGCGCTGAACGCCAATCCCCAGAAGCTGTATGCAGACATTATGAATATGCTCAGCGACAGTGACGGAGATGAGGTCGTCGGCTCCGGCAGCTACGGCGGATATTCGGCTCAATCCGGACAGCACCACGGCGGACGGGGCGGAAAGACCGACTGCCCCACTCTGATGAAGTTCGGCAAAGATCTGACCCAGATGGCTAAGGAAGGCAAGCTCGACCCCGTGATCGGCAGAGACAAAGCGATTGAGCGTGTTATACAGATTTTGAGCAGACGCTCCAAAAACAACCCATGCTTAATCGGCGAGCCCGGCGTCGGCAAGACTGCCGTAGCCGAAGGTTTGGCTCAGAAAATAGCAGGCGGACAGGTTCCGGAAATTCTTAAAGACAAGCGTATCGTCACCCTTGAGATGTCGTCCATGCTGGCGGGCGCAAAATACCGCGGCGAATTTGAGGAACGGCTCAAGAAGGCTATGGACGAGGTTCGCAAGTCGGGCAAGGTCATCCTGTTCATTGATGAGATACACACCATAATCGGCGCGGGCGCCGCCGAGGGCGCAATCGACGCGGCGAACATCCTAAAGCCCGCTCTGTCAAGAGGCGAAATTCAAATCGTAGGCGCGACAACGCTGGGCGAGTACAGAAAGCATATCGAAAAGGATGCGGCGTTTGAGCGCAGATTCCAGCCAATAACTCTTGATGAACCGACCCAGGAGGAAACTTTGGCAATACTCAAGGGTATACGCGACAGATACGAGGCGCACCACCGGGTAAAAATTTCGGACAAGGCGCTTGAGGCGGCGGTAAACCTCTCAACCAGATACATTTCCGATAGGTTCCTGCCCGACAAGGCGATCGACCTTGTGGATGAGGCGGCGTCAAGACTTAAGCTTAAAAGGCTAACCGCACCGCCGGATGTCCGCAGTCTTGAGGAGCAGATCGAGGCGGTCAAAACCGAAAAGGAGTCTGCGATTACAACTCAGGAATACGAAAAGGCTGCGCAGCTCCGCGACAAGGAGCGCGAGCTTAGAGATAAGCTGAAGGAGACCAAGGACAACTGGTCAAAAGGCAGCTCCGGCGCCGACGCAGTTGTTACCGAAAACGAGATAGCCGAAATCGTGTCGCTCTGGACGGGTATTCCGGCAAAGACTCTTGAGGAGACTGAAAGCGAGCGCTTGCTCAAGCTTGAGGAGATCCTGCACGCGAGAGTAGTGGGTCAGGACGAGGCTGTGACCTCGGTGGCGAAAGCGATACGCCGCGGCAGGGTAGGACTTAAGGACCCGAAGCGTCCGATAGGCTCGTTTATATTCCTGGGTCCCACCGGCGTGGGAAAGACCGAGCTTTCAAAGGCGCTTGCCGAGGCTATGTTCGGCGATGAGGACGCGGTGATCAGAGTTGATATGTCTGAGTATATGGAAAAGCACTCGGTATCAAGGCTGGTCGGCTCGCCTCCGGGATATGTCGGCTACGACGAAGGCGGACAGCTGACCGACAAGGTTAGGACCAAGCCTTATTCGGTTATTCTGTTCGACGAAATCGAAAAGGCTCATCCCGATGTGTTCAACATCATGCTCCAGATCCTGGAGGACGGAATTTTAACCGACAGCCAGGGCAGACGGGTCGACTTCCGCAACACGATAATAATCATGACCTCCAACCTGGGCGCGCGGCTGATAACGGGCGGCGGAGCGAAGTCGCTGGGATTTGCGACAGCCGACGGCGACAAGCAGGCTGAGCAGGACTATGAAAAGATCAAGGAAGGCGTTTTGGGCGAACTGAAGCAGGCTTTCAGACCCGAATTCCTTAACAGGATCGACGAGATCATAGTATTCCACAAGCTGACAAAGGACGAGATCAAACAGATCGCGCGCATGATGCTGAAAACTCTGTCAAAACGGCTTGAGGAAAACGGAATAACAGCAGAATTCACCGACGCGGCAATCGATAAAATTGCCGAGAACGGCTTTGACGACAACTACGGCGCGAGACCGCTGCGCAGAGCTATCCAGTCCGGAATTGAGGACATGGTAGCCGAGCGTATGCTTGAAGGCAAAATCAAACCCGGCGAGACAGCGGTAATCGACGCCACGGAAAAAGGCTTTGACATAAGCGTAGGGAACAGTGATTAGAAACGAGAAGATACGCGGACTTTTTAAATAAAAATACTGCTTTGTCCCCGCGCAACCGCAAATTTGGCTCCCCTTTCGAATAACGGGGAGCCTTTTTATATAAAATTTCAAAAAAGTCTTGACAAACCACGCCAAATCTGTTATACTTTCCAGTAACCGCGCAGAACGGGTTTTTTAAAGTCGCGCAGGCGCACCCTCATGGCGAGTCTTGGGTAATAGGAGGTTATACAATGTACGCAGTTATTGAAACAGGCGGCAAGCAGTACAAGGTAGAGCAGGACGACGTTTTGTTCATCGAAAAGCTGGAAGCTCAGGCAGGCGAGACCGTAACATTTGACAAAGTTCTGGTCGTTGGCGGCGATGATCTTAAGATCGGCGCGCCTTATGTTGACGGAGCCAGCGTTACGGCTACAGTTGAAAAGAACGGCAAGTCCAAAAAGATTATTGTATACAAGTACAAGCCGAAGAAGCACTATCATAAGAAGCAGGGTCACAGACAGCCCTACACCAAGGTTAAAATTGCGGCGATCAACGCGTAATTAAACCGATCTACATTATTTTGCTGATAAGGAGTGATATAAATGGCTCATAAGAAAGGTATGGGAAGTACCAAGAACGGCAGAGATTCCGAGTCGAAACGTCTTGGAGTTAAGCTGGGCGACGGTCAGCCCTGTCTGGCAGGCAACATCATCGTCAGACAGAGAGGAACCAAAATTTATCCGGGACTTAACGTTAAGAAGGGCGGCGACGACACACTGTTCGCGCTGATCGACGGCAAGGTTAAGTTCGAGCGCAAGGGCAGAGACAAGAAGCAGGTTTCTGTTTACGAGATTGCCCAGTAGTTTTGGATTTCCGGGGGGTGGACGATGTCCGCCCCTTTTTATTTCACTATCACGAAAGGAGCGGCTTTATGTTTTCTGACAGAGCGCGTGTTTTTATAAAAGCGGGAGACGGCGGCGACGGCGCCGTAACATTCCATCGCGAAAAGTATGTGGCTGCGGGCGGTCCCGACGGCGGCGACGGCGGACGGGGCGGCAGCGTAATTTTTGCCGCGGACAAAAACGTCAACACCCTGATCGATTTCAGGTACAGGCGCAAGTTCCAAGCCGAAAACGGCGGCGCGGGCAGAGACGCGAACCGCAGCGGCAAGAACGGCGCAGATCTTCGGGTCATGGTGCCGGTGGGAACCATAGTCCGCGACGAGGAGAGCGGTCTGGTCATATGCGACCTTAAGAAGGACGGTGAGGAATTTGTTATAGCAAAGGGCGGCATAGGCGGCTGGGGCAACAAGAGATTTGCCACCGCCACCAGGCAGGTGCCGCGCTTCGCCAAACCGGGCAGCCCCGGTGACGAGCGGTATGTTACTTTAGAGCTTAAGCTCATTGCGGACGTTGGTCTGCTGGGATTTCCGAATGTCGGAAAGTCAACATTTTTGTCGATTATCAGCGACGCGCGTCCCAAGATAGCCAACTACCACTTTACCACCCTTGAACCTAACCTCGGCGTGGTCAATATGGGCGACGGCTCGTTTGTCGTGGCGGACATTCCCGGCATAATCGAGGGCGCCCACGAGGGAGTAGGACTCGGTCACGAGTTTTTGCGTCATGTTGAGCGGACCAAGCTGCTGCTTCATGTGGTCGATGTTTCGGGAATTGAGGGAAGAGACCCCATTGAGGATTTTGACACGATCAACCGCGAGCTTGCGCTGCACAGCGAAAAATTAGCGGCAAAGCGGCAGATCGTGCTTGCGAACAAGTGCGATATTCCGGGATTTGACGACAATTTTGAAATTTTCAAAAAAGAAATGGAGTCGCGCGGGCTTACCGTATTCAAAATTTCGGCGGCGACCAAGCAGGGAATTGACGAGGTCCTTAAGTATACCTACGAGACCTTGTCCAAGATCCCGTCGGAGGAATACGAGGAGGAGTACGAAATGTTCGACATGGAAGCCGAGCGGGTCTTGGACGAGACTATAACGGTCAGCCGTGACGAGGACGGGGTTTACCACGTTGAAGGACGCAAGGCTTTTCTTATTGTGGGGTCCACTAACTTAGACGACTACGAGTCGCTGCAGTATTTCCAGCGTGCGCTTATAAAGAGCGGCATAATCGACAAGCTCAAAGAAGCGGGTATAAAGGACGGAGATTCGGTGGAAATTTACGGATGTGAATTTGATTATGTTGATTGACCCGTAATTAATATGGAAAATTTTCAAGGATATATTGACTAAAACACAAAAATGTTGTATAATTTATACAACATTTTTTGTTTGAAAGGAAGAAAAGTATATGAAAGTTAAAAAACTCGGCTTTATAGCATGGCTTGTTATTTTGTGCGTTGTTCTTTCATCGGTTTATATGCCGGCGTTCGCGGAAGAGAGCAGCGTTTACTATACCGAGCAGCCCTCGGTCAACGGCAGTGTTATCAGCGCAAAGGTTATGAACAAAAGCGCGGACAGCGTAATGTTTATTGCGGCTGCATACAGCGGCGCGGCGATTGCCGATGCGAAGATCCAAAAGATTCCCGTAGGCGGAGAGACCGCCGTTTCTGTGACGATGGACAAGGAATATGCTCAGGTAAAGTGCTACCTTTGGTCCGAAAACACAATTGAGCCGTACGGCGCTCCCGTGGCGGCAGCAGGCAAGCTGCCCGCTTTCCCCGGCGCGGAAGGCGGCGGAATGTGGACGACCGGCGCCAGAGGCGGAGAGGGCATGGAGGTTTACCATGTATACAAACTTACCGACGACGGCAGCTACGGCACATTGCGTGACGCGGTGTCACAGCCAAACAGAATTGTTGTCTTTGACGTGGCGGGAAACATAGCGCTTGAAGACACTTTGACAATCAAGGCGAACAATCTGACTATACTTGGTCAAACCGCTCCCGGACAGGGCATTTGCATAAAGGACTGCAACACGGCTATTGCGTCCGATAATGTGATTTTGCGTTATCTCAGGTTTAGAATGGGCGACGCCAAGACTATGGAGCAGGATACGATTGGAGCCAGGAACAGAAAAAATATAATACTCGACCATTGCTCGATAAGCTGGAGCGTTGACGAGTGTGCGTCTTTTTATGACAACACCGACTTTACAATGCAGTGGTGCATTATTTCCGAAAGTCTGCGCCACTCTGTTCATTCCAAGGACACTCACGGTTACGGCGGCATCTGGGGAGGCACAAACGCCAGCTTCCACCACAATCTGCTGGCGCATCACGACAGCAGGAACCCAAGAATTCAGGGCGGCACATATTACGGTTCCGACTATGACATGAGCAGCCAGATGATGCTTGCCGATCTAAGGAACAACGTCATATACAACTGGGGCGGAAATTCCGCGTACGGCGGTCAGCGCGCCATGCCGGTAAATATAATAAACAGCTATTATAAATACGGTCCCGCAACAAAGGTTAAAAACAGAGTATACGAACTCACATCCTCAGAAAGCATCAACGGCGGTCAGACCACCTACTTCGACTGGAGTACGGACTTGTACCTAAGCGGCAATTACATTGACGGTGATACCGCGGTTACAAATGACAATTCCAAAGGCGTTAATATAAACAACGCGAAAAATTACTATATCTGGAACGAAAACAATATGACCGACGAGGCAAAAACAATTCATTTCAGATACGAAAAAGACTACCCCGTCAAAACCGAAACGGCTCAGGATGCATATGTATCAGTCCTTGAAGGCGCCGGAGCCAGCATAGAGCGGGACAGCGTGGACGCGCACGTTATTGAAGATGTTAAGAACCGCACAGGCAAAACAATAACTTATAAATACACAGACGATAATGGCAAAGAAAAGACCGACACGACCTACGGTATAATTAATACTCCGTCTGATGTGGGCGGTTACCCCGAACTTACCGGAACAAAGTCCAAAGACACTGACGGCGACGGTATGCCGAACGAATGGGAAGACAAAAACGGTCTTGACAAACTCGACCCCGCGGACGGTACCGCATTTGCCTTAAGCGGCTACACCAATCTTGAGGAATATGCCAATGCTCTTGCGAATAAGAGCTATACCAGAGATCCCTCTTATGATCCCGATGCCGAGGACTACGATCCGTCCGTAAATGCTCCGACTCCCTCACCGAGTCCGTCGGACGATCCGTCTTTTGAACTCGTTGACAGCTGGACAGCAAAGAGCGGCGATGAAAAGGCTGCCGCCGGCACTGAGTTTATGCGCGGTCTTACCGGAATTATCGCTTTGACCAAGACTCAGCCCGACGGAAAGACATACAGCGACGGATTTACTAACAACTTCGCTATAACCAGCTCTAGCAACGCCAAGCTGAATGCTGACGGAACAATAACCGGATGCGCCTTGAAATACACCGCTCCGGAAAGCGGCAGGCTGACGATATACGCCTACGGCGTTCTCGCAAAGACCCCGCCCAACATATTCTATGCTATTCCCGAAGGAGCTAAAGATGTGACAGCCGATAATATCTTCAGCGAGCCAATCGATGAGGACGGCAAAAAAGTCCTGTGCAAGATCAATGTTGATGCGGGAAAGACATACTACTTCCTAATTCCGGGTTCTAAAGCAAGGTTCCAGGGCGCAAAATTTGAAAGGAAAAAATAGTTAAGACAGCAATATCCCCGGCTCGAATATGAGCCGGGGATCTTCATATTTCTTTATTTATTTCACCTTGCTTCTGATATACATCATACACAAGGCGCCGACAACCACCACATATGCCAAGTACTTCCGCATCTCGGTCTGTGTTGCCGGTTCAACGACAGGCAAAAAGCTTGCCGCCACAGCTATTATAACCAAAATAAACCAAACAGCAGCTATTATATAAAATGTCTTTCTTTTCATAAAGCCTTAACCTCGCTTTTCTACATTATTTCACGGATAACCGCGTATGCCATATACGCCGCGTACATCAGGACCATACATAGTCCCGGCAGCCGCTCGATTTTGTTGCGTACCCGAACCACAATATAAACAATAACGCTGAAACCGATAAACAGGCACAAATCGATTATCGAAAGGCTTCCGACAGAATAAGGGCTGATCGCGCCCGAAAGACCCGCGACGCCCAAAATGTTAAATATGTTAGAGCCGATAACGTTGCCCATAGCAAGGTCGTTCTCGCCCTTGCGCGTTGCCACAAGAGAGGTAACAAGCTCAGGCAGGGATGTTCCCACAGCCAAAATGGTAAGCCCGATTATAACGTCGCTGAGTCCGAAAGCTTTGGCTATGTCCGTCGCAGCGTCAACCACAAGGTCCCCGCCTATCACTATGCCGGCAATTCCGACAAGCGTATATATAACGCTCTTAAGCGGCGACATAACTTTTATCTCTTCACCCGCGGCATCGGTCCTGTTTTTCATAGCCGCGAACACCAAATATATAAGATAAGCGATAAGCAGCGCGAACATTATTGTTCCTTCAACGCGCCCGATCTTAAAGCCGCCTCCGCCGAGGAAAAGACTGTCGACGCAGAACAGAAGGAGAAGCAGCGCAATCAGGATTGAAAACGGAAAGTCACGCTTGTTAAGCTCTTTTGAAATAGGCAGATTTTTGATAACAGCGCAGCCTCCGGCGACCACCAGAAGATTAAATAAGTTGGAACCCAGCACATTGCTGATAACTATATCGTTGCTGCCCTTAATTGCAGCCGATACCGAAACAGCCATTTCGGGGGCGCTTGTTCCCATTGCCACGATCGTAAGTCCAACCACAATGCTCGGCACCTTGAGCAGCCTCGCGATTGAGGACGCACCATCCACAAAAAAGTCCGCACCCTTGATAAGCAGCACAAAGCCCACCAAAAGCCAAACATACATCATAACACTTCCCATAATCGTCCTCCTTTTTTAGAGCTATACCTATTTTAACACAAAATGGAATTCATTACAAGACATTTATTTTAAGTAGTCCCGCTCAAACAGTTCATTGCACAGCTCTCGGCGCAGAGTGTCACTGTCCATATTTTCAATCATATATTTTATTACGAACAACTTGCTCTTATCGGCGTACTTATGCAGCCCGTGCCTCAGACGTATATTCATCAGTTCGCTGCGCCAAAGCAGCGAAAGCTGCCAGCGGAGCTTTACTTTCGGATTAGCTTTTGCCTCGCGCAGTACCTTTATATCGTTTCCGACGTTCGGAATACATATCACGCCCCAATATGGCGGCACATATTCATGGGCGCGCTTCATATGGGTCTCGCCCACAACTATATAGTTACGGTCAAAATACTTGTCATAAAATTTTGTCTGGACCGGAAGACGTGAATAGGTATCGCCGTTGCTTTTAAGCTCATAGCCGGTAATGCTGTCGGGCAGCACCGCTACCACATCAGCCCGCGACTTTCCGATAACGACCTCTTCCATTACTCTGATTTTTTCGTGGCGCATATCCAAGTACCAGAAAAAATCCTCCTTCATATCTGTTTCAAGCATAACTTAACTCCGTACTTTTGCTTAAAATATTCGCGGTTAGCGCCCTTTTGACCTATTATTTTGGAAGTCTCGGAGGGCTTGGCGGAAATTTCATATTCGCAGTTTTTCAGTCCCTGATTTATAATGTCCGCCTCTATTTTGTTGCGATAGATCCTGTTTTCTACAAGCTCTCCAAATGCCGGATGAAAGGGTCCCGAAACTATATTTCCGTCGCTGCGCAAGTCCTCGCCCGGATAAAGTCCGACGCGTATGACTTCAACGCCGCTTTTCCTAAACATACTCAAAATTTCAGCCGACACACCAACCGCACGCCCAAGACTGTACGGCTCGTACTGTCCCGATTTGTAAAGCTGCTCAAGCAGTGTATCCTTCAGCACCAGGGTCGGATATATCCTGGTGCAGGCAGGCTCAAGCCCGATTATACGGCGGCAGGTTTCAATGTCCTCCGCAGGATCCGAGCCGTACATTCCCACCATCATCTGAAGTCCCAAATCAATTCCGGCTGATTTTATCATCCGCGCCGCTGTTTCAACCTGAGCAAACGTATGCCCGCGGCGGTTCATTTCAAGCACCCTGTCACTCGCCGACTGAACGCCGAGCTCGATTGTTTTTACCCCGAACTCCAAGCACTGTTCCAGCACCCGCTTGTTTATATAATCCGGTCTGGTGGAAAGTCTTATTCCCCGTATCCGCTCGTCCTTAAAGGCGGACGCGACCTCAAAAAAACGCCGCTGAAGCCCAATGTCAAGTCCGGTGAAGCTGCCGCCGAAGAACGCTATCTCAATATCACAGTCCGGATTTTTTATGGTTCCGAGTATTTCCGTGATTTCATCGCCCGCCTTTTCGGGCGTGACCGAAGTTTGCAGCCCGGTGATCTTTCTCTGATTGCAGAATACGCAGTCGTGACCGCAGCCCTCGTGAGGAATGAACAGCGGTATGTTATACTTTTTTCTTCCGCGTTTGCTCAAGGGCATACTTTGCCGCCTCCTGTTCCGCGCTCTTGCGGTTCTTGCCGTGTCCTCTTCCTATTACCTTATCCTTATATACTGCCTCGACCTCGAATGACGGATCGTGGTCCGGACCCGATTTTGAGACCAAACGATAAGTGACAACCTCCCGGTTGCGGTCCCTCTTTTGGTAGTAGTTCTGTATTTCCGACTTATAATTCTCAAGCTCCGCATAGGTGACGTTTCCTATCATATCACCGACCGTACTCATTACAAACTTTCTCGCCGGCTCAATGCCGCCGTCCAAATATATGGCGGCGAGTACTGCCTCGTAAGTATCCGCCAGAACCGAGTCCTTGCTTTTGCCGCCCGACATACGCTCCGACTTACCGAACCTAAGATCTTCTCCAAGTTCGAGATCCCGCGCGGCGATCGCCAAAGTTTTCTCGCACACGGCTGCGGCCCGAATTTCTGTCAGAGCGCCCTCCGCCACTTTTTTGTATTTATCGTATATGTAGTCGGCTACAACAAATGACAGCACGCTGTCGCCTAAAAATTCCAAACGCTGGTTGCTCTCAATGTGTGCATCGTTGGCGTATGATATATGAGTAGTCGCAAGTTTAAACAGCGCCGGATTTTTAAATTTATAATTATACTTCATAGCTGCTCCTTTAATTAATAAAAGGCTCCCGTCAGGAAGCCTGAGGCTGTAGAAAAGCTCCGTTTTTCGAACTTACGCGCCTGTCCCAACTGCGCGCACCGACCCGAACGGAACCGGGCACGGCATTTAAAATCAATAAAAACGAAGTTTTCCTACATTACTTTTAGCCCTCGTATTTCTTTAAAACGATCGACGCGTTGTGTCCGCCGAAACCGAGCGAGTTTGACACCGCGTATTTAATATCAGCCTCTCTGCCCTTGTTTGCAACATAGTCAAGGTCGCAATCGGGGTCGGGATCGTCAAGATTAATGGTGGGAGGCAAAAATCCGTCTCTTACCGCCCATGCCGATATTATGCCCTCAATTCCGCCTGCCGCGCCCAACATATGACCTGTCATGGACTTTGTGGAGCTTACCGCAAGCTTATATGCATGATCGCCGAACACGGTCTTGATTGCCGCGGTCTCGAACTTATCGTTATACGGCGTTGAAGTTCCGTGAGCGTTTATATAGTCCACCTCATCGGGGCTTATTCCGGCATCCTTAACAGCCGCAGCCATACACCTTGCGCCGCCCTCGCCGTCCGGAGCCGGAGCCGTGATATGGTACGCGTCATTGGTGGAGCCGTAGCCGACCAGCTCGGCTATTATATCCGCTCCTCTTGCTTTGGCGTGTTCTAAAGACTCGATAACCATAATACCGCTGCCCTCGCCCATGATAAAGCCGTCGCGCTTTTTGTCAAACGGTGAGCAAGCCTTTTCTGGCTGATCGTTCCTGGTGGTCAGCGCCTTCATTGACGAAAATCCGGCAAGAGCCAGCTCGTTGATCGTCGCCTCGGCGCCGCCGGTGAGAATAACGTCCGCATCGCCGCGGCGTATCGCCAGCATTGCCTGACCTATGGCGTCCGTACCCGATGCGCAGGCGGACACAGTCGTAAGGTTAACTCCCTTGCAGCCAAAGGCTATACCGATCTGACCCACAGCCATGTTTGAGATCATCATCGGTATCATGAAGGGTGAGACCCTGCCGGGTCCCTTGTCCAGCAATTTTTTATGCTGCTCGCAAAGCGTGTTTATTCCGCCTATGCCGGAGCCGACCATAACGCCAACTCTTTCGGCATTTTCTTTGCTCATGTCAAGCTTCGCGTTTTCCACAGCGATTTTCGCGGCGGACACCGCGTATTGAACAAAAAGGTCCATACGCTTTGCATCGCGCTTGTCTATGTAGCGGGTCACGTCAAAATCCTTAACTTCGGCGCCCACATGGCACGCAAAATCGGTCGGGTCAAACTTTGTAATTCTGCCTATACCCGAAACTCCGTTCTTTATGTTCTCCCAGACACTGTCGGTTCCTATTCCGACCGGAGTTATCGCTCCGACGCCTGTTATAACAACTCTGTTCATTTTAATACTCTCCTCCTAAGCCTCGCCTTAAAATGATCAAATCATACAGAGACTTGCTTTAAGACAAAACAAGCTTCTGTAGGATCTAAAAGCATCGACCGACGTATATTTACCGCGGGGCGCTGAAGGCGCCGTGTCCCGAAGAGCGTTCCCCTCGGAACACGGTACCCACGCGTCCTCGTTTTGTCAAATTAATCCTGATGCTCCTTGATGTACTCAACCGCGTCGTTTACCGTTGAGATCTTCTCGGCATCCTCGTCAGGGATCTCGATGTCAAATTCTTCCTCAAGAGCCATCATAAGCTCAACGATGTCAAGAGAATCCGCTTCAAGGTCGTCTATGAAAGACGCATCCGGTGTAACAGCATCTTCATCAGCGCCCAGCTGATCAACTGTTATCTCTTTTACCTTTTCAAAAATATCCATTTTGCTTCCTCCAAATAAATTTATATATAATTTTTATTATTTTTCTTATTCTTCTGACAGTTTATCACATTACAAGTCCGCCGTCAACATTTATTACCTGACCTGTTATATATTTTGCCTTATCCCCCGCCAGGAATACCGCGAGATTGGCTATGTCCTCGACCTGACCGAAGCATTTGAGCGGAACGGCTTCCTTATACGCCTGCTGAATGTTTTCCGGCAGCTTGCCTGTCATCGGAGTTTCGATAAATCCGGGCGCTATGGCGTTGCAGCGGATATTGCGCGCCGCAAGCTCCTTTGCGACCGACTTTGTAAGCCCGATAAGACCCGCCTTTGACGCGGAGTAGTTAGCCTGACCCGCATTGCCCATTACGCCCGATACGGAAGCCATGTTTATGATAACTCCGCAGCGCTGCTTCATCAGCGTTCTTGAGGCTGACTTGATGACGTTAAAGGCGCCTTTAAGATTGACGGAAAGCACCGCGTCCCAGTCTGCCTCGCTCATGCGCATGATCAAATTGTCGCGGGTTATTCCGGCGTTGTTCACGATGACGTCAATGCTGCCGAACTCATCCTTAGCGAATTTAATAAGCGCGTCTGTGTCCTCAGGTTTGCTGACGTCGCCCAAATAATACTTGGCGTCACCGCCCAGAGCCTTGATCTCATCGCACACAGCCTGAGCCGTATCAGCCTGCCCCTCAATGTTTATATCGAACACAACGACCTTCGCGCCTTCCGCGCCGAATTTCAGCGCGATCTCTCTGCCTATGCCCCTGGCGCTTCCGGTTACTATTACAGTTTTATTCTCAAAATCCATTTTTATTACCTCCGTCTACTCAATACCAAGCGCCGTTTTTGTTTTCTCAAAAGACGCCATGTCCTCAATATTGAGTATGGTTTTGGTCTTGTCAATCCTCTTTACAAATCCGCTTAAAGCTTTGCCGGGACCGATCTCAATAAATGTGTCGACCCCATCCGCGATCATTCGTCTGAGGCTGTCCTCAAACAGCACCGAACTTGATACCTGACGCACGAGCAGTTCCTTAATGTCATCCTTGCTCTTTACATAGTCCGCAGTAACATTGGTAATAAGCGGAATATTCATATCGCTTACCTTAACGTTCTCAAGTTCCGCGCGCAGCTTTTCACCCGCGCCCTTGAGCATACTGCAGTGGAAAGGCGCCGACACCGGCATAAGCAAGGCGCGCTTTGCTCCCTTTTCTTTGGCAAGCTCGCAGGCATATTCAACCGCAGCCTTTTCGCCGGCGACGGTGATCTGTCCCGGACAGTTAAAATTCGCGGGTTCGCATATGCCTTTTTCGGACGCTTTTGCACATATATCGCGCACATCCTCCGGAGTAAGCGCTATTATCGCCGCCATTGCGCCGACGCCCAGCGGGACCTCCTCCTGCATATACTTGCCTCTTTTTTTAACCAGACAAACCGCATCGGCAAACTCCATACTTCCCGACGCCACATGAGCGGTGTACTCGCCGAGACTGAGACCCGCGACCACGTCCGCCTTTAGTCCGATTTCTTCAGCCACCTTGAGCGCTGCCGCAGACATTGTCAATATTGCCGGCTGAGTGTTCTCGGTTATCATCAAAGTTTCACTGTCGCCGTTCCATATCATATCCTTGATATCAAAGCCCAGAGCCGAGCTTGCCTCGTCAAAGACCTTATCCGCTGCCGGAAAGTTTTCGCACAGCTCCCTGCCCATACCTATCGCCTGAGCGCCCTGACCGGAAAATAAAAATGCTGTTTTCATAACTCTAAAATTCTACTCCTTTAAAAAAGTCTTTTATAATATCGGCGCACGGCTCAATCGTCTTGACCATTGCCGCGCTCTGACCCGCCATAAGCGAACCTGTCTGAACATCGCCTTCCTCAAACGCGCGGCGGAGTCCGCCAACGCCCAGAGCTTCAATTTCCTCAAAAGAGGCGCCCGCTTTTTCCAAGCGGTCATACTCGCGAGTAAGCTTGTTTTTGAGCGCTCTAACAGGCGCGCCTGTTGAGCGTCCCGTTACAACAGCGTCTCTGTCTTTCGCCTTAAGGACCGCGTTTTTGTAATTCTCATGCGCCAAGCACTCGGTAGAACATATAAAACGCGTTCCGACCTGAATACCGTCCGCGCCGAGGGCGAACGCCGCCTTTGTGCCGCGGCTGTCCGCGTATCCGCCCGCCGAGATAACCGGAATTGAAACCGCGTCGACCACCTGCGGGGTGAGTACCATTGTCGTCAGCTCACCGATGTGACCACCCGCCTCTGTGCCTTCGGCGATCACCGCATCGGCTCCCGCCTTTTCCATTCTCTTTGCCATGGCAACGCTTGCCACAACCGGCATGATCCTGACGCCAGCCTCTTTAAGACCGGCTATATACTTTCCCGGATTACCGGCGCCCGTCGCCACAACAGCCGGCTTTTCTTCTTCAATAACCTTCATGATCTCGTCGGCGTTGGGGTTCATAAGCATAACATTAACGCCGAACGGCTTGTGGTCAGGGTCCTCGCTTTTTTTATCTGCTCTCTCACGACCTCC
>CANQKP010000047.1 GCA_947624495.1 uncultured Monoglobus sp.
CTTGCTCTCAACCATTTTCACATCGGGAACATATGATATTATTATCTCAGCAAAGTCCGGCTGTCCGGTTATAGGGCAAAGCGATGTAAACTCCGGGCAGTTAAAGCGAACCCAGTAATCATTGTCCTTGTGCTTGTTTTCAAAGGTTTCAAGCACCTCCGGCGCATAATCGGATCTATATTCCGTATTCTTGTTTCCGAGCAGGGTCAGGTTTTCATTTTCTCTGTTCATAGCATATCCTTTCTTTTAATCCAAATCAAGTCCGTTGGCTCGGAACGCCGCCTTTCTGTCGCGGCAGGTGCCGCATACACCGCAGGGTTTGTCGCCGCCCTCATAGCAGCTCCATGTCATCTCGTACGGCACGCCGAGCTTAACTCCTATCGCCACCACGTCTTTCTTATTAATTCCGACAAACGGAGCGCGTATTTTGACCTGCCGTCCGCTGCCCTCATATACAGCGGTGTTCATTGCGTCATTGAATACCGCACTGCAGTCGGGGTAGGCGTTTCCCGCCGAGTCATCGCTGTGCGCACCGTATAATATTTCATCCGCGCCAAGGCTTATGGCATACGCCGCTGCTGCCGACAAAAACAAACCGTTTCGGAACGGAACATATGTCGAGACCGGAGCGCCGTCCGTCTTTCCGACCTGATCTCCGTAGCTCTCTTTTGGTATCTCGCTGTCCGGATTGCGGCTCAGCAGCGAACAATCGCTGAATTTGAACATATCCGTAAGATCAAGCTCAAGCCGCCTCACACCGTAGAAATCCGCAATCTTTTTTGCCGCCTCGATTTCCTTCGCGTGCTTCTGACCGTAATAAATCGAAAGAGCCGTCACATTTTCCGAGCCATACTCGCTTACAGCCATAGCCAACGCGGTAGTACTGTCCACACCGCCGCTTGATAATACCAACGCCTTTTTTGCCATTTAACCACCTCACTGCATGATCCTGTCCGCCAAATTTTCATCCGCCTCAAATCTTCCGCGCAATGTCCGCGTGCGGGTTTTTGCCGACGGCTTTCCAATCCCTCTCGCAGTCATACAGCTATGACTGGCGTCGATTATGACAGCAACATCTTCACTGCCTGTTATCTGCTGCATGATCTCCGCTATGTCCGCTCCTATACGCTCCTGTATCTGGAGCCGCTTTGCAGCCATATCGGCTATGCGCGCGATCTTGCTCAGACCGATAACCTTGCCGTTTGGTATATATGCAACCGAAACCGACATATTATACATAAGTGCCATATGATGCTCGCAATAGCTGAACACCTCGATATCCCTGACGATCACCATATCGCTTGTGCTGTGATACGAGTCCGGATCGTCCTCAAATGTCTTATTAAACATACTCGCGATCTCGGCGTTTGTATAATTCATTCCCTCGAACACCTCGGCGTACATTTTTGCAACGCGTTTCGGGGTGTCAACAAGCCCCTCGCGCTGCGGGTCATCGCCCAAGGCTTCTATAATGCCGCGCACGTGTTTTTCAATCGCTTTTGTGTCTATCATTATACACCTCTCCTGTCCGGCTCCCATATAACCTTGTGGAGCTGAATTTGCAGATTTACGCCGTTCATTTTGCGGGCTATCATAAACTCCGCTATTTCCCTCGGCTCGATTTTGCCGAATACCGGACTTAAGTACACATGGCACAGATCCGTAAGTCTGTACTTCTTAATAATTTCAAGCGCGCGGGATAAGTCGCCGCCGCTTCCCGCCACAAACTTTACGCAGTCGCAGGATTTAAGCAGCTCAAAGTTTGACAGCACCATTTTGCCCTCCATACCGCTTGAAGGCAGCTTATAGTCCATTGTAAAGCAGTCGGGACGAACCTCCGCGCCGCAGAAACCGTCAAGCGGCACCGCTCCGTTTGTTTCGACCTCAACAGCCGCTCCCGTTTCCTTAAGCAAAGCGATAAGACGTGATATCCCCGGCTGCCGAAGCGGTTCTCCGCCGGTCAGCGTAACGTTTGTAACGCCGGTATTTTTAACATATTCGCAGATCCCGGCGGCAGTCATAAGCTCTGCATCCGCGTCAGGTTCATTCACCCATTTTGTGTCACAGTAGGAGCAGCTCAGGTTACACCCCCTGAACCTGACAAACACCGCGGGCTGTCCGGCTTTTTTGCCCTCTCCGTTCAGGCTTACAAATTTCTCGCAAACCGGAAAGGCGCTTCTGTTATTCGCTGTATTCAGCGTATGCGTCGTTTGATTCATAAACTCTCACCTTTGACGGCTCAACGCCGCCCTTCTTTAATTCTTCAAATATAAACTTAGCGAAGTTTTCCGCAGTCGGTCTGAACTGAGTCAGTACAATTTCAAAACCTTCGTCCTCAAGCATCATCATGGTAGTACTCCTTAATGTGTCCTCCTCGACGATCAGCTTGTGGTCAAAACTGTCAGCGATGCTTTTAAGCACGGGTTTGATTTCCCCAAAATCCATGACCATGCCTCTGCCGCCGCCCTCGGCTATGAGGTTCTCAGAGCTTATATACGCCCGAACCATCCAGCGGTGACCGTGAAGGTTTCTGCAAGCGCCCGGATGTCTGAACAAAAAATGTGCCGCGTCAAAGTGTGCCTCGCATGAAATTGTGTACATAACTATCTAACTCCTTCTATTATGTAATGATTAAAATGTCAAAAAAAGCGTCCGCAAAAACGGACGCCGGATAAAGCAAAATAAACTTTATCATACGGTCCGAGTTTTGATATAGCAGGATGGTACCAATGAACTGCTTAAATTTTCTTAAAAATAATAACATAAAACCGCGCGTTTGTCAACTCCCGCACAACGGAAGCATTATATCGGTCAAATCATTATTTCTCGGATGCTATAGCCTTATATACGACCGCGGCAAGAATTGCGCCTACGATCGGAGCGACGATGAACAGCCATACCTGAGATATAGGCAGCGACTCGCCCGCGAACAGCATAACCAGAGCGGGTCCGAAGCTTCTTGCGGGATTAACCGATGTTCCGGTAAAGGGAATACCGAGAATATGTACAAGAGTCAGTGTGAGACCTATAACAATTCCGGCAACAGAACCGTTCTCGACCTTTGAAGTAACGCCGATTATCGCAATCACAAACACAAAAGTAAGCACGACTTCAACCAAAAATGCCTGACCCATATTAATACCGAGAGCGCTCGCCTCACCAAAACCGTTCTGACCGAGACCGTTATCGGTTCCGACCATTAACATAAGAATAAGCGCGCCGACAATGCCGCCAAGAAACTGAGCCACAAGATAGCCGATATACTCATTGACCATCATTTTGCCCGAAACAAGCATTCCGGTCGAAACCGCCGGATTAATGTGGCAGCCGGAAACATTGCCGATCGAGTACGCCATCGCCACGATAACAAGACCGAACGCGAAGGCAATAAGCAGCGTGGTTATCGCAAGCGCGCTGCCCGAAAAACCAAGCTCGGCAACCAATGTGTTTGCCGCAACCGCGCTTCCGCAGCCGAAGATAACCAGCACGGCAGTGCCGATAAATTCCGCAATGTACTTTTTCATAATTTACAACTCCTTTTATTTTTGTAAATATTTATTATATTTTACAGATATTATACCATTATATTAATATAATAGCAACAAAAGAGCAGTAAATAATTTTTACAAACGTGTTACAGATACATCACTTTTTTGAAACAGCATATATACATATTTAATCAGAATTACCTAAGAACGCCTGTTCGGTCTCGTGCTTTTTATCCCTGCCCATAAGATTTTTAAGCGCGTCTGCCGCAGATCGGTCCTCAAACAGGACCTTATACGCCTCGTTTACGATAGGCATTTCCACGCCGACTTTTTCCGAAAGCTCTTTCGCCGCCCGGCAGGTACGCACACCCTCGACAACCATTTTAACCTCGCTGCAAGCCTCGTCTGCGGTTTTGCCCTGTCCGATAAGAATACCTGCGCGGCGGTTGCGGGAATGCATACTGGTACAGGTCACGATAAGGTCACCCACTCCGGAAAGCCCGTTAAAGGTCTCCGCCTTTGCGCCCATCGCAACGCCGAGACGCGACATTTCCACCAGTCCGCGGGTCATCAGCGCCGCCTTGGTGTTGTCGCCGAGACCCATGCCGTCAAGAATTCCTGCACACAGCGCGATCACGTTTTTAAGCGAACCGCCCAGCTCAACGCCCAAGACATCCGGATTGGTATAAATTCTGAAATTCGGGTTCATGAAAGCGTCCTGGATAAACCTCGCAGTCGCTTCATCCTCGCAGGCAACGACATTTGTGGTCGGGATCTTGCGCGAAACCTCCTCTGCGTGGCTGGGTCCGGACATCACCGCAACAATACAGTTCGGGACCTCTTCCTTAATAACCTTGGAAAGCGTGAGATAGGTCCCCTCCTCTATTCCTTTTGAAATATTGACCACTATCTGACCGTCCTTAATATAAGGTGCCATTTTTTTAGCGGTTCCGCGCACTCCGTGAGACGGGGTCGCCATTATTACAATATCGGCTCCCGCGCAGCAGGATATATCGTCGGTAAAGCTCACGCTGTCGGGAAAAATAATTCCCGGCAAAAACGGCTTGTTCTCACGATATTTTTTTAAATTTTCGCACTCCTCGGAAAGGAATGACCAGAGTGTCACGCTGTGACCGTTTTCAGCAAGCATAACAGCCATAGCGCTGCCCCATCCGCCGCTTCCGATTATGCTGATTTTTGACATAATGTTCACCTCAGGGTCTTAAATAAATTTAATATAATCGATGTTTTAATGGGTCATTTATTGCCCAGCTTGTTTTCCGTGCCGCTTAACAGCCGCTTTATGTTGGCGTGGTGGCGGATTATAAGCAGTGCGCCCATGACGGTCACGCAAGTCAATCCTACCCAATCCACTGCATCGGTCACGAACATTTTTATCCACTCGGCAATAACAAACGCTGCGCCGCCGAGAATTGAGCCGAGCGACACATAACGAAAAGCTGCCATGATTAATATCGACACAACTGCCACAGCGAGTCCCACCTTCCAGTCGAGCATAAGCACAACGCCCAATGAGGTCGCAACGCCCTTTCCGCCGCGAAATCCGAAATACAGCGGAAAGTTATGCCCAAGCACAACGCAGAGACCGGCTATGTAAGGCAGACAGCCAATGCCAAGCTTTTCGCCCAAAGGCACGGCTGCCGCAACGCAGACAACACCCTTTAAAATATCAAGAACAAGCGTTAAAACCGCCAATTTCTTGCCATGGGTACGGAGCATATTCGTGGCTCCGGCATTGCCTGAACCGCTTTCGCGGATGTCATCACCGCTGACGAGCTTTGAAAGTATTATCGAAAAGTTAAGCGAACCGATAAGGTACGACGCCAAACCTACAATAACCGCAGTTAAAACAGCCATTTATTTCTTCTCTCCTTTTTCACGGATTATGAACTTGATCGGCGAACCCTCAAAGCCGAACCTCGACCTGAATTGGTTCTCTATATATCTGATATATGAATAGTGCGCCAGCTTTCCGCTGTTCACGAACAGAACAAAGGTAGGCGGCTTTATGCCCGCCTGAGTGGCGTAATATATCTTGAGCCTTCTGCCCTTGTCGCTCGGCGGCTGGACCGCGGCGACCGCCTCGTTCAGCACATCGTTAAGCACGCCCGTGGAGATCCGCTTGGTGTTCTGCATTACGGCGGCATCCATAACATCAAATAAGTCATTTACCCGAAGACCGGTCTTCGCGGATATAAATACCGACGGAGCGTACATCATAAAATTAAAGCCTTCCCTGACCCTGTTTTTAAAGTCGCGCATGGTGTTTGTCTCTTTTTCTATCAAATCCCACTTATTGACCACAATGACCGACGCCTTACCCGCCTCATGCACATAACCGGCAATTTTGGTATCCTGCTCGGTAACGCCCTCAACAGCGTCAACCATGATCAGGCACACATCCGCACGGTCAACGGCGTTCAAGGCGCGCGTAACGCTGTAGCGTTCAACATTTTCATTGATCCTGCCGCGCTTGCGCATTCCCGCGGTGTCGATAAGCATATATTTTTTGCCGACTCGCTCATAGAGCGTATCTATAGCGTCACGGGTCGTTCCGGCAATATCGCTGACTATAACTCTGTCCTCGCCTAAGATCTTATTTACCAAAGACGACTTGCCGGCGTTTGGCTTACCCACGATAGCGACACGGGTAATATCGGACTCGTCCTCATCCTCCTCATCATCGGGGAAATATTTCACGACTTCGTCGAGCAAATCGCCAAGTCCCAGACCGTGGACCGAAGAGACCGCCATAGGTTCGCCCAGTCCCAAATTGTAAAACTCATAAAGCTCCATTGGAGGCTCGCCCGGATTATCGACCTTGTTAGCCGCAAGTATGACCGGCTTTCCGCTTTTTTGCAGCATTGCCGCCACGTCGCTGTCGGCTGCTGTCACACCGTCTTTGACATTCACGATAAACACAATAACGTCCGCCATGTCTATGGCAAGCTCCGCCTGAGAACGCATCTGGCTCAATATAACATCATCGGTACCGGGTTCAATTCCGCCGGTATCTATCATAGTGAACTCCCTGCCGCACCAATCGGTGTCAACGTAGATACGGTCGCGGGTAACGCCCGGCGTGTCCTCAATTATTGAGATACGCTTTCCGGCAACTTTGTTAAAGAACGTGGATTTACCCACGTTAGGTCTGCCCACGACGGCGACTATCGGTTTCATAAACTTTCCCCCTTACAGTAGTAACGATCCTGTTCCCATTTAAACAAATTTGTGTCAATATAATTCCATACACGCTCATAATCTTTTTCATTGCGTATAACATGATAATGATACAAACGCTGCCATAATGATATGCCTGCTTTTAATTCCATCAACAGTTGTCTCCCATGAGTCATTTTAACATAAATTTACAACTATTTCAAGATAATTGCCGTAAATCAAAGTTAAAACAAAAAACGCCGCGTTTAACGCGCGGCGCTGTTTTTAAGTATTAGTCCTCAACAGCGATAACTTCTCTGCCCTTATAAGAGCCGCAAGCCTTGCACGCTCTGTGAGGAAGCTTAAGCTCACCGCACTGAGGGCAAGCAACCAAACCGGGAACCGAAAGCTTCCAGTTCGCTCTTCTCTTATCTCTTCTTGATTTTGATGTTTTTCTCTTAGGAACTGCCATTTTATAACACCTCTTTTCAAATTATATGAAACGGCTTTCGCCTTATTTTATACTTGATCATATACTCATATTGTGTCGAGTATATCAAATCTTGGGTCGATCGGTCTTGTGTCGCAGCCGCATTCGCCGTTGTTAAGATCGGCGCCGCACATCGGGCAAAGCCCCTTGCAGTCATCTCTGCACAAGTGCTTACCGGGCAGACTGACCACCAGATTGCTGTACACATATTCGTCAAGGTCAATACTGTCACCCGAAAAATATATTATATCCGGGTTTTCATTCTCGGAGCCGCGCTCAAAACGCTCATTTTCCTTAAAGCTCTCGCTTATGTCGAAAACAACGTCTTCCGTAAACTCCCCCGCACATCGGTCGCAAATCATCTCAAGCTTCGCACCGCCTTTTGCGGAAAGCTCAATAGTTCCGCCGAAATTGCGGATAAGTCCTTTGACACTGACCGGTCCAATAATTTTAAAATCATCACCCGGTCTTCCCTCAAGCGCAATCGCGCAGTCAATAGGAACGCTCTTGCCCTCATAGTTCTTGATCGATGCAATATTTATATCCATATCTATCTCCCAAGCAGCGCACAGAAAGCCGGAAAAATTTCCGGTTCCGTACAAACAGCGACTATTATACCCTAATTACTGTAGGTTTGTCAACAGATTTTTTTAAATTTCTATAAATATTTTAATTTATGCCTCTTTTGAAGCGAGATAACTGTTAATCTTGTCAACAAGCTCATCACAGTTTACGCCGTGAACAGCACAAGCCTGCTCTATACTCTCGCCGCTGGATGAAGGGCAGCCGAGACAGTGCATACCGATCTGAAGGAAAAACTCCGCCGTACCCGGATCCAGTTTGAGCGCGTCCATTATAATAGTATCCTTTGTTACCTGTTTTGCCATAATAATAACCTCCATATCTTTAGTCTATATAGTATTATAACCTTTTTCAGCAAAAAATCAAGTGTTTTGATAAAAATTATTCAACAACTTCTGCCGAGGCTCTGTCCCACATCTCGTGCGCGATCCTGTCCGCGTCTGCGTAATCCGGACCCATTGCGTTAAGCTCGTCAAATCCGCTTACCTGCGCCGCATCGACTCTTTCCTTAAGCCCGTCCATGATCTTATATATGGTTCCGACCGTGGCGGTAAGGTCCGCGTGCGCCTGCTTCTTGTCCTCCGGACAGAGCATTTCCGACGCGCTCAGTTCATTAAACCAATGTTCGCAGCGCTCGTACCCTTTTTGATAAGTCTCGTTCCACTCGGCAAAATTGCTGTCGTCGAGCGTGCCGATACCGTTCAATATCGTGTCCATATCGCCGTCAACAAACTCTCCCATCTCGCTGACAAACGATGCGGCATATGTGGGGTATTTATCTGTAAGAGCCGTCAGAGCGCTGTTTTCCTCCTGCGCCGGTGCCTGCGTAACGCCTGCCTGATCCGCCGCCTGCTGTCCGCCGCATCCGGTAAGAGACACGCAGATAACAGCCGCCGACATAAGCGCGATAATTTTTAAATGTTTCATTGTACCATAACCTTTCTATTTTTTAATAATCCGGCTAATTTAGATGCGGAAAGTTTGATCATATGCCACAAAAGCCAGAACACAAGCGGCAATATATACGCCGCCGCGGTAATATACCAAAATCGCCGCACAACATCTTCGATCCCGACCTCGGTTATAAGATAGTCGTTAAGCCATAATATTACCAAACAGTGTGACAGATATATATTATAACACTCGCTGTCAACCGCTCTCGTGAGCCACATGGTCTTTTTTCTGTCCCCCGCCGCCAGAGACGTTATCATAAAAATGAATATTATTGCAGAGGCGCAGTATATTATATGGACCTCCTCCATCCACGGCGCGGTCATGTTGTAGGTTTTGTACGCCAGAAATACATCCATGGCGCATGAAAGCACGAACACGATTGTAATAAGCATCTTTTTATCAAGCACCGCTTTTTTTAACGCCGAGTAGTTCATGCCGACATAACAGCCCAGCACCCAGTAAAACAGATACTTTGTAAATATAACATCGTTCCATCTGAACACATAGTCGGGCGCGATCAGGCTGATTATATTGTTAAGATTGTACCCGAAAACAACCGAAACAAGTATCGAGAACGTTATTCCGAGTGCTGCATTGACTCTGCGCAGTGCAAACATCCAAAGCGGCATAAGGGCATAAAACTGCACGATTATAATAACAAAGTAAAAATGCCCCACAAGGTCGCCATGAAGCCATGAATCAAAAAGCTTCTGCCACGAAAACTCAAAGTAATGGTGGTTGACAAAAAATATCATATAAACAACCACCCAGAGCATATACGGGATCACGACTCTTGTAATTCTGCCCCTGTAGAACTTACGGTAGTCCATTCGTCTGTCTGTAAGAAAGAACTTCACACCGCTCATGAATATAAACGCGGGAACCACAAACGTGCTGAAACGCCACGGAACAAACACTATGTTAAACGCGGTATCCGTCTGAGCAGTGCCGCTTATCAGAACCGATGCGCAGTGTATGAATATAACCAGCATTGCGCAGATAATATTCATATATGAAAGCTCGATTTTAGGTGTTCTTTTTGCAATCATACAATTCACCCGTTATCCGGCGTTAATTCTGCGCCGCTCATTGCGAAGCTGCTGCCGTCTCTCGCCCAGTTCCCATTCCATACGCTGCTCCTCGCTTTCGAGAATAAGCCTCGGTACCCTGGTGGGTTTTTCGTTCTCATCAAGGGCGACCAGAACGAGATACGCCTTGTTTATAGTCCGTTTTATGCCGTCGTAATCCTCCACCATTGTTCGGACGCAGACCTCCATTGAGGTGTTGCCTACCCAGGTCACCTGACCGGCAAGTACAATGGTGTCGTTTGGATACGCGGGAGCGCGAAAGCAGAGAGTGTCAACCATGGCGGTCGTGACATTGTGTCCGCTGTGGCGGCGCGCAACAATTCCGGCAACCACATCTATCCATTCCATAAGCCTGCCGCCGAACAGTCTGCCGTAGCCGTTAAGATCCTGAGACGTTATCATCTGCACCTGTTCGGTGTACGAGTGCGACACCGGACGCTCGTCCGCGGAAACTCTGATCTCCATTTTCCCACTTCCTTAATATTTATATCTTATGTATTATATCATTTAATTAAACATTAATCAATCCCTGTAATCCTTTTGTAAAGATAAATTAAAATCAAATATTTATATAAATTTAATATCAAAGAGTAAATTTATATTAATTTAAATATTTTAAAAAATTAAGCAATTAATCAAAAAATCTAAATTTCTGAATATAAATGGCAATAATTGCATATAATTCCAAATAATTGAGTTTGATTTATATATTGAAAACAGTTAGAATACCATTAGCACTCAAAGAGAAAGAGTGCTAACAAAAAGATTATTAAAAAAGGAGGCATATATAATGAACATTAAACCACTGGCAGACAGAGTTGTCACAAAAATGGCCGAGGCGGAGGAAACCACTCAAAGCGGCATTATTTTAGCGGGTTCCGCTAAGGAAAAGCCGCAGTTCGCCGAAGTTATCGCGGTCGGACCCGGAGGCGTGGTAGACGGCAAGGAAGTTAAGATGGAGCTTAAGGTCGGCGACAAGGTTATCATGAGCAAGTACGCCGGAACCGAAGTAAAGCTTGACGGCGAAGAGTACGTCATCATCAGTCTGAAGGACGTTCTGGCGGTAATTGAGTAATTCTGCCAAGCCCAAGGCAAGAGACAAATAAGTATCAGGAGGTAATTATTTATGGCAAAAGAAATAAAATTTGGCGAGGACGCGAGAAAAGCTCTGCAAAGCGGAGTTGACCAGCTCGCCGACACCGTCAAGGTAACACTTGGACCCAAAGGAAGAAACGTTGTACTCGACAAGAAGTACGGCGCTCCCCTTATCACAAACGACGGCGTTACTATCGCAAAGGATATCGAGCTTGAGGATCCCTTCGAGAATATGGGCGCTCAGCTGGTTAAGGAGGTCGCTACCAAGACCAACGATGTAGCGGGCGACGGTACAACAACGGCTACGCTTCTGGCGCAGGCTCTCGTAAGAGAGGGACTTAAAAATGTTACGGCGGGCGCTAACCCGATGATCGTCAGAAAGGGTATCTCAAAAGCGGTTGACGCCGCGGTCGATAAAATCGAAAAAAGCAGCAAGGCTATCGACGGTAAAAATGACATTGCCCGCGTTGCTTCAATTTCCGCTGCGGACGAAAACGTCGGCTCGCTTATTGCCGAGGCAATGGAGAAGGTCACAAGCAACGGCGTTATTACCGTTGAGGAGTCAAAGACCGCCGAGACATATTCCGAGGTTGTTGAGGGAATGCAGTTTGACAGAGGCTACATCACCCCCTACATGGTTACCGACACAGATAAAATGGAGGCGATCATTGACGACGCCTACATCTTGATCACCGACAAAAAGATCTCAAATATTCAGGAGATCCTTCCCCTGCTTGAGCAGATCGTACAGGCGGGCAAGAAGCTTATTATCATAGCTGAGGATGTCGAGGGCGAGGCTCTCTCCACACTTATCGTCAACAAGCTTCGCGGCACATTTACCTGTGTTGCGGTAAAGGCGCCCGGTTTCGGCGACAGAAGAAAGGAAATGCTTCAGGATATAGCCATTCTGACCGGCGGTCAGGTTATATCCGAAGAGCTTGGTCTTGACCTTAAGGAGACCCAGATCGACCAGCTCGGTCAGGCGCGCCAGGTTAAGATAACCAAGGAGAACACTATCATCGTTGACGGTTTGGGCGACAAAGCTCAGATCGACGCAAGAATTCACCAGATAATGGCTCAAATCGAGGAGACAACCTCAGACTTTGACAAAGAAAAGCTTCAGGAGCGCCTTGCAAAGCTCAGCGGCGGTGTTGCGGTAATCAAGGTCGGCGCGGCAACAGAGGTTGAAATGAAAGAAAAGAAGCTCAGGATCGAGGACGCGCTCGCAGCTACCAGAGCGGCGGTCGAGGAAGGCATCGTAGCCGGCGGCGGCACAGCCTACATTAACGCTCTGCCTGCTGTACAATGCCTTATGGACACTCTTGACGGCGATGAAAAGACAGGCGCACAGATCGTACTCAACGCGCTTGAAGAGCCGGTAAGACAGATCGCGCACAACGCAGGCGTTGAAGGCAGCGTCATCGTCAACAAGATCAAGGACAGCAAGGAAGGCGTTGGCTACAACGCTCTGACCGGAAAGTACGAGGATATGCTCACCGAGGGTATTGTTGACCCGACCAAGGTTACAAGAAGCGCCCTCCAGAACGCGGCGAGCATCGCGGCAATGATACTCACCACCGAAAGTGTGGTTGCCGACAAGCCCGACCCGGCAGCGGATGCCGCAGCAGCGGCAGCCATGGCAGGCGCAGGCGGCGGAATGTACTAATATAAATCAATCATGGATTACAATACCCGGAAGTCAGCTCTTCCGGGTATTTTTATATTTCTTATATTATGAAATCCGACATTATGATATTTGAAACATAGGTATATTCGGGCTTGATTTTAATTCTGTCTCCGCTTTCCTCAAGCGTCTTTAAAAGCCTCAGGTGTTTGTCAAGCGGCGACCTGAAAACATCTGTCATATCCTCGCCGAACCTTGACTTAAACTTCCGCTTGGAAACGCCCTCGTCCAATCTGAGTCCGAGGAACATAAACTCGCACATCATATCTTTCACGCTTTCAGGCTTTGCCGAACTGTATGCCGAATCATAATCGTTTACGAATGAGATATACTCATCGATCCCAGGCGGGTCCGAAAACCTTTTTCCGCCCGCGAACGAGTGCGCACCTGCGCCGAAGCCGATATACTCGCCAAGCCTCCAATATATCAAATTGTGTTTGGACTCAAATCCCGGCTTTGCAAAATTTGATATCTCATATCTTTTATATCCCAAGCCGTTAAGATAATCAACAGCCGCGTCATACATGGCGCGGTTCAAATCATCATCGGGGATATCAAGCTTTCCCGCCTTTTGCATATCATAAAACGGAGTCCCCTCCTCTATCTTAAGCGAGTACGCCGAAATGTGTTCCGGACCCATTGCTGCAACTTTCACAAGAGTGTCGGTCCAAACCTGCATATTTTGACCGGGCAGTCCGAACATCAGGTCAACAGATATGTTTTCAAAGCCTGCGCCGCGTGCGAGCGTGAAGCAGTCCTCAAAATCAGAAAAACTGTGAATTCTGCCAAGCTTTTTCAGTATACCGTCATCCGCCGACTGGCAGCCGATACTGAGTCTGTTTATTCCGGCGCGTCTTAAGCGCATCAGCTTGCTCAGATCCGCGGTTCCGGGATTACATTCAGCCGTTATTTCAGCGTCCCCGCTTATCTCAAAGCTGCTTTTCAGCGCGCCGAGGATCCCACGTATGATCTCATCGTCAATCGAGGTCGGGGTCCCGCCGCCAAAATACACCGTGTCAATATTTCCGCCCCGAAAAGGCGAGTTTGCGATCTCCCTCTCCACCGCCTTTCCATACGAATAACTCATATCCCGAAGTCCGGAATATGAGTTAAAGTCACAGTATGCGCATTTTTGAACACAAAACGGTATGTGAACATATATTCCCGTCATACTATCACCGCTATTCATCAAGCTTAAGCACCGACATAAACGCCTCCTGAGGCACCTCAACGCTGCCGACCTGACGCATACGCTTTTTGCCTTCCTTCTGTTTTTCGAGCAGTTTGCGTTTTCTGCTTATATCTCCGCCGTAGCACTTCGCAAGCACATCTTTGCGCATCGCCTTAACAGTCTCGCGGGCGATTATCTTTCCGCCCACCGCCGCCTGGATAGGCACCTCAAACAGCTGACGCGGAATTGCTTCCTTGAGCTTTTCAGCCATCTTTCTGCCTCTCGGATAGGCACGCTCCGCATGAACAATAAACGACAGCGCGTCAACCATCTCGCCGTTTAAGAGCATATCAAGCTTAACGAGATCGGACTTTTCGTATTTTTCAAACTCATAGTCAAATGACGCGTAACCGCGCGTCCTTGACTTAAGCGCGTCAAAGAAGTCATATATGATTTCATTGAGCGGCATCAGGTAGTTAAGCTGGACACGGTTGGTGTCAAGATACTCCATGTCAATATATGAGCCGCGTCTGCTCTGGCAAAGCTCCATTATACTGCCCACGTACTCCTTTGGCGTAAGAATCGCCGCGCGGACAATAGGCTCTTCCATATAGTCTATCTCGGACGGTTCCGGCATATTGGTCGGATTATCGACCGACAGCACCGTGCCGTCCGTTTTGATGACCTTATACTCAACCGACGGCGCTGTAGTAACCAGATCCAAATTAAATTCCCGCTCCAGGCGTTCCTGTATGATCTCCATATGAAGCAGACCCAGAAATCCGCATCTGAAGCCGAAGCCCAGCGCGACCGAGGTCTCAGCCTCAAAGTTAAGCGCGGCGTCGTTAAGCTTCAGCTTTTCGAGCGCGTCACGCAAATCGTCGTACCGTGCGCCGTCCGCGGGATAAATTCCGCTGTAGACCATTGACTTCACTTCCTTATAACCCGGCAGAGCCTCCGACGCGCCGTTTGAGACTGTTGTAACCGTATCGCCGACGCGCACATCCTGCACGCTTTTTATGCTTGCGGTTATAAATCCAACCTCGCCCGCCGAGATCTCATCCG
>CANQKP010000048.1 GCA_947624495.1 uncultured Monoglobus sp.
ACACCTTGTATAAGTACAATTATTAATGTTAATACAACACATATAATATTTTTCCATTCTATTTTCATACTTAATTCCTCCTATCTATCTTGCATATAGCCAGCACTCGCTACATTTGGTAATGCTATTGAATACTCTAAAACTACTGTAATAATCAGTTTTTTCATAATTTTTCCTCCTAAGAATTTATATTTTTTTATTTAACCCCAATTTTCCGCCTTATGTTCTTTGTATATTAAGACGATAAAATTTTACAAAAAGTTCCCGACCATAAAAATCCGCACAAAAAATACGCGGCCTTTTTCAAAGCCGCGTATAAAAAACGCAGCCTTGATTTATGCTGCCACGCATTTGAGTCTCAGAATACTATTAAAGAGAAAACAATCAAAGCGTGCGCTTTTTTACAAGCGCAAAGCTCTTTAACAGTATTCTCAAAACGTGGCAAATATATTCTATCATATTGGTTTAAAAAGGTCAATGAAAAATTGAAAATAATTCGCAATTTGGAAGTAATTTATTTTTGTATTCGCGGCGGATAACGCAGAATAAGACCGCAACGCAGAATAAGACCGCATAGAAATTATTCAAAGAGAAAAGCGGGATATGACCGCGCAGCGCGACCGTATCCCGCAAAAACATAACTTATTATTTTTTTATTATAAACTTGTTCATTTCCGAGTAGAGCTTTGTTATTTTCTTTATGTAATCCATAATATCGTTATAATCGTCATTGCTGAGTCCGAGTTTTCTTATCAGAACGCGCATAAAGCGTCTTTCGCTTTCGTCATACTCGTTATCGGACAGCATAAGCGCCGCCGTCTCCATAACAATAATTCTGACGTCCGGTTTTGAGCATATTTCGGACAAACGATTGCAGATCTCTTCAAAGGATCTTTTCGGCGTGTATCTTGGCTCGGCTATCTTCATCTCATCACAGTATTGATTAATAAGCGATTTTTCCGTGTAATCAAAATCATCGTTTGCCATTGCGGCGTGTATGCACAGGTCAAGGAACAAATCCTTTTGCTCTTCGGAAAGTCTGTTTAAAAACGTTGTGTTTCCGGCGTCTGATCTCGTTGCCGACGAAGCCGCGAGCGCTCCGAGAATAATAGGTATTGGCATAACAAGTCCTCCTTATATATAATACATAATTATACCATTACAGCGATAAAACGTCAACCGGAAACAGGTGAAATTTTGATAAGAAGATAATATTTCAGTAAAGATTTGGTATTATCTTTCCATTTTCCAATACTGCACACTGTAGGGCGGAAGCTCGCTGCCGCCGCCGAAGTCGTGAACCGCGCCTGTGATCAGGTCGACCGCCGTGCCGCAGCCCGCGTCAAAATGGGCGGTGTAAGGCGCGTTTTCAATATTGACAGCCACCATGACACGCTCATCCTCAAACCGGCGTTCAAAGATCGCCTGCTTGTTGGTGAGCACAACCGACTTGAAATCTCCGAAGCACAGAGCCTTGGACTCCTTGTGGGCTTTGGCGAGCTTTGAAATGAACTCGGTAAGCTCGTTAAACTCAGGCTTCTCAAAACATGGTCTTAAGGCGTGGTCGCCGTCCTGTTTTTTGCCGTGCGCGCCCCACTCGCTTCCGTAGTATATGCACGGAACGCCGGGCATTCCGAACAGCACTCCGTATATAAGCGGGAGATGATTTTTGTCCGAAAGTATATCCGCGACCCTTGTGACGTCGTGATTGTCAACAAAGCAGAGCAGGTGCTTGCCGCGGTATATGCACCAGTTATCCGGTCCGAACTGGCGGATAAGCGAGTGTACTATCTCGAACATATTCAGCGAGTTCATGCTTGAATACAGACCTTTGTAACATTCATAGTTCGTGCAGCTGTGCAGTTTATCCTCGGCAACAAATTGGTTATAGTCGCCGTGAAGCAGCTCGCCGATAAGTACAAAATCCTCTTTTACAGAGCCGCAGTGCCACCTGAGCGTTCTGAGGAAGTCCTGTTCAAGGCAGTAAGCAACGTCGAGTCTTAAACCGTCAATATCAAACTCCTGTACCCAGAAGTCAATGCACTCCAGAAGATAGTTGACGACCGCGGGATTGCGCAGGTTAAGTTTAACAAGCTCAAAATGCCCTTCCCAGCCCTCGTACCAGAAGCCGTCGTTATAATTGCTGTTGCCGTCAAAACTTATGTGGAACCAGTCTTTGTACGGCGAGTCCCACTTTTTTTCCTGCACGTCCTTAAACGCCCAGAAGCCGCGTCCGACGTGGTTGAACACGCCGTCCAAAACTACCTTTATGCCGTTTTCGTGCAGTGCGCGGCAAACCTCTTTGAAATCCTCGTTGCTGCCCAGGCGGCAGTCGATATTTTTATAGTCCCTTGTGTCGTATCCGTGATTATCCGAGTCGAATATGGGCGAGAAGTACACTGCGTCGCAGCCGGTCGCCTTGATGTGAGGGATCCAGTCGATCACCTTTTTAATTCTGTTGCAGTAGACCCCGTCATTTGACGCGGGCGCGCCGCAAAACCCGATAGGATATATTTGATAAAACACACTTTTTTCGTACCACATAACTTTACCTCCGAATTTATGTTATTGATCAGCCGACCACAGTCGGGTCAACAGCCGTGCTGTTCGCGTCTCTGCGGTTGTCGTTTATGCCGCGGAGATACTCGTAGAAATTGGCTGTCGCGGTCTGCATATACGGGCTTAGGAATATATATCCTATTCCGAATGTAAGCGCAGAGAGTATTATCCAGCCTATGAAGCTCAGATCAAGCTTAAACAGCTTCCACTTGTTGCCGCGCATCATTTCCTTGCTTGCGCGGAGCGCGTCCATTGCGGTCATGTCCTCATTATCCGCCAGGATATAGAACGCCATCGAATATCTGAATGACGCGATTATACCCGGAATTATAAAAAGCAGCGACCACAGGAAGGTGAATACCGAAATGAGCAGCGAAAGCAGTATCGAGCGTCCTATAACCTCGCCGCCGCTTGTTATGCCGCTGAATGTCTCGCCGACGGGAGCGTCGCCGCGGCGTATAAACATAAGCATAAATTTGCTTATTCCGTATGCCAGCACAGCCGACAGCACAAATGTCAAAATGCCGCCCGCATAAGATATTATCCCGAAAAATGCGAGAGACGGTGTAATATGCACGTTGTACTGGTCGTTATAAGCTATGTTGTGAAACGCCGTGTATAACTGCACCGGAATTTGTGTGACGGCGCTGACCGCCGCTACAACCAAAGCCGGAACCAGCAGGGCAAGAATGACTCTGCCCCATTTTCCCCTGAGCTGGCTGAGCGCCAGTCCTTTAAAATCTTTGCTTTTCATAAATAAAGCTCCTCTCATTTTACAAACTTATGGAATATTATAACATATTTATGCGTGATTGTCAAAGTGTTTATCGGTCATTCATGCTTTTTTTGGTTCAGAATTATGTATATTTTGTCCTGCGGCGGAATATTATTAAAAAACATGAGACAAGCGCGGAGGAAAAAATATGATAGAGAGAAGCTGCGGTTACAGAAAACACAAAGCGCGGCACAGCAAGTACCGCGCCGTTATTATTGACGGCAAAAAAATATTCAGGTTCGCTGCGTTCGCTGCGGCGCTTGGGATAATTTCCGGAATAATCATGTCCTCATTTTGGGGAAATGACCGGGCGGAGCCGACCGAGCCTGAGGAGGTTCAGCAGGAAACAGCGGCGGAAGAGGAGCCGGTCGGGGTCGATGCGGACAAAGCGGCGGCTTCGATAGCCGACAGGCTTAAAAAGCTCTCGGTGTATCTGCTGGGTTTTGACCCGTACACTCCGACCGGCGCGCTGGCGGCTGAGGTCCACGCGGCTGATCTGATAAACAGCTACGCTATCATAAGCGACGGCGAGAGCCTCGTACCCACAGCCGCGCCGACTCCGGAGGTCACTCCCGAACCTGAACCCGACACGGCTGACAGCTCGGACATAAAAGCTATAGACGCGGCGCAAAACTCAAGGTATGACGACTATCAGATACGCGTCGGGAACCAAACGTCATACGGCGTTGATATAAACGCCATGCTGAGCGAGCCTCTTAATATAGACATGAGCGGCGAGGGTCCGAAAATTCTGATAGTCCACACCCATGCAACCGAAGCATACGCGGAAGAGGGAGCGCAGAGATATAACCGTGAGGAGAGCGACAGGAGCATGGAGGTTTCAGAAAACGTTGTGGCGGTGGGCGACGAGGCGGCTCGGATATTTAACGAGCGCGGCATTGAGACCCTGCACGATACTGCGCTTCACGATTATCCGTCGTTTAACGGCTCATACGCCGACGCTCTGAGCAGCACCGAGCAGTACCTGAATGATTACCCCGGAATACAGATCGTGTTTGATATTCACCGCGACTCGGTTGTGTACGACGACGGAACAAAAGCCAAGACGGTAACCGAGATAAACGGCAAAAAAGCGGCTCAGCTAATGTTTGTGGTGGGTACCGACGAAAACGGACTGTACCATCCGAACTGGCGCGAAAACATGAAGTTCGCGGTGCAGCTTCAGGACAGGATCGACCGGAAATATCCCAATCTTATGCGGTATATAAACCTGCGCAAAAACAGGTTCAACGGTCACACCACAAAGGGAAGCCTGATAATCGAGGTGGGTACCAGCGGAAACAGCCTGAGCGAGGCAAAATACGGAATAAGCCTTGCGGCGGAGTGCATAGCCGAATTTTTAAATGAACTTAAATAGATAAAGTCGACAGAATACACAAAAATTTGTTGTCATACGCACATATTTTGGCTTTTATGCACTTGAAATGAGGGAATATTTCGGATATAATGTAATTTGATATGTTATGACAAAAACTATATTCCGAAGGGAAGAATACAATGCGAAAGATAATTGCGGTCTGGGCGGCTAAGCTCGCGTCGGTTGCGGGCAGAATTGTCGGAAAAAAGTCGTCCTCATCACCCGGAGTGCTCGCGCTTAAGATATGTCCGAATTTGATAAGCATTCTCGCAAAAAACGTGAAGAAGGGCGTTATTGTCACCTGCGGCACCAACGGAAAGACGACTACCAATAACCTGCTTAACGCCGCTCTTGAAAAAAGCGGCTACAGCACTGTCTGCAACAATCTCGGAGCCAATATGGTCGGCGGAATTGCAACCGCATTTGCCCGGGCGTGCAATATATTCGGCACATTCAAGGCGGACTATGCGGTGCTTGAGGTCGACGAGGCGTCGGCAAGGCGTGTGTTCCGCCACATAAAACCTGATTATATGCTTATAACAAACCTGTTTCGGGACCAGCTTGACCGCTACGGCGAGATAGACATTACCGTTGACCTGCTTAACGAGGCAATCGATATGGCGGATGGCGTGAGGCTTATATTAAACGGCGACGACCCGCTGACCGCGCGGTTCGGCGAAGGCAGAGACGCGGTATACTTTGGAATATCCGAGCAGGTCCTGCCGCAGACCGATGAGACCAAGGAAGGCAGATTTTGTGCCAAGTGCGGCGAGGAGCAGGAGTATAACTACTTCCATTACAGCCAGCTGGGCGACTATTACTGCCCGCACTGCGGCAATAAGCGTCCGAAGATCGACTTTGCGGCGACCGATGTTGACCTGTCCGAGTCGATGAAGTTCAGGGTGGGCGGCAGACAGATAGATGTGAACTACCGCGGATTTTATAACATATATAATATTTTGGCGGTGTATGCCGCACTTAACGCAATAGGGATCAAAACCGACAATTTTAATGCGATACTCAGCGACTATAAGCCGCAGATCGGCAGAATGGAGCTGATACCGATAGGGGGCAAACCGTTTATTTTAAATCTTGCCAAAAATCCCGCCGGGTTTAATCAGGCGATCCAGACCGTGCTGCTGGACAAGCGCCGCAAGGACGTCATAGTTGCGATAAACGACCTTGCGAACGACGGCAGGGATGTGTCGTGGCTCTGGGATGTGGATTTTGACAAGCTCGGCGGCGCAAATCTGAATGCCCTTATTACAACCGGCATACGGCTTTATGATATTTCGCTGCGGTTTAAGTACGCGGATATTAAGGTCGACGATATTACGCAGGACATGAAGGCGGCGCTTAAGAAATGTCTGGAAAATTCCGAGTCGGATGTGTGCTACGTGCTGGTGAACTATACGGCGCTTTATCCGACTCAGACCACAATGCTCGAAGTACAGAAAGAGGTCGGCGGGAACGAATTGGTCACCGCGGACAAAGGAGGTGCTTTAAGTGCCGGATAACAGTGGGTATTCAATCAAAATTGTGCATCTGTATCCAGATTTGCTGAACCTTTACGGTGATCGGGGCAATATCGCCTGTATGCAAAAGCGTCTTGAGTGGCGGGGTATCCGAGCCGATATTGAGACCTGTACAAATAAGGACCACAGTATCGACTTAAAAAGCGCGGATATAATTTTCGTGGGCGGAGGTTCAGACCGCGAGCAGGAGATCGTGTGCAATCTGCTGCTTAAAAAGAAGGACGAGCTTAAGACTTATGTTGAGTCCGGCGGTGTTCTTGTGGCGGTCTGCGGCGGCTATCAGCTGCTCGGAAAATACTATAAGACCGCGGCAACAAAGATCGAGGGTCTTGATATCCTGGATATTTATACCGATTCGGGCGACACAAGGCTGATAAGCAACGTGGTGCTTGAGTGTGATAAATTCGATATGCCGATCGTGGGATTTGAGAACCATGCCGGCAGGACCTATCTCGGCGAGGGCGTGACCCCGCTGGGCAAGGTCAGGTACGGAAACGGAAACACCGGAGACAGCGGATATGAGGGCGTTTTATACAAGAATGTCATCGCCACCTATCTGCACGGACCGCTGCTTCCGAAAAATCCGCAGCTGTGCGACTATATCCTGCTTCGGGCGCTTGAGCGCAAGTATCCGGGATTTGAGGGGCTTAAACCCTTGGATGACAGCCTTGAGGAAACGGCAAACAGCTATATTGCGGGCAAGTATGTCAAGTGATTTGCATACAAAGCGCGGATGTTGAACAAAATATTTGTAAAGTAATATAAAATTAATATTCGCTTAACAATTATGTGACAAACTTTTGATACAATATAATTGTAATATTTTGCATATTAACGCTTCGGCGTTTTACATATGGGAGGAAAACGGATGAGTTTTTTTAGAAAAATGTTTTCCGGCAAGGATAAGGAGAGCGGTCAGTCGGAATATCTGAACCGGGCTTATGACAGCCTGGGCGACGAGGCGAACCTTAATCCGGACAAAATTTTGGAAGAAAACAGTGAAACATCGGATTTCTGGAAAGAACACACTCCGATACCGGAGCATAAGGACTGGTCGGAGTCGGTAGAGAAGCTGATCGATATGAACGCCGCGGAGGATTCCGACGGTGATTTTGCTGTGTCTGAGGAAGAGCGCGCTTCCGAGGCGGTAGAGGAGTATTTCGATGATAATTCTTCCGAGGGCGTAACCGCGGCTGAATATGTGACCGAACCGGTTGCGGAGGAAAATATCACTGAAGAACCGGAGATCATAGAGGAAGAACAGCCTGAAGCTGAAGAAGCGGACAACGGGTATAATGAGGACGAGGCTTACGGCTCCCTCGGCGCGCTTGATAATAACGACTTTGGCGGCGACACCGGTGAAATGGATTTAGGAGCGCTCAGTCAGGCAATCGTTGAAGCTAACGAATACGCGGCGCAGCTTGAGGACTTTAAAACGGGAGCCGAAGAGTATAAAAACGAGGTCGGCGGAGAGTCTCTGCCGAAGGAAAAGAGCATCGGCGTATCTGAGAGAGGTAATGCGGACCTTCGCTCATCGGGAAGCAACAGCGTAAACGGGGATACTTCGTCATCATTCGGCGGGGATGTTGACAAGGAAATGCTCTACTCGGCGTACGCGCCCAAGAGCATGAGACCCAAGGTGACGGAAACCTCGTATTTTGATTTGGATAATATTTCGGAGTCAAAGCCGGAGGAGCCGAATGGCTTTAAGGCGTTTATAAAGAAGCGCAGGAACTGGATAATCGGCGCTGCGGCTGCGGTTGTCGTTGTTGCTGCGGTGGTGACCTCGGTATTCCTTGTACAGAGCCGAATGAACCCGCTTATGGGCTATGCCGAGACATATGTGACAAAGGGCAATATTATAAAGACAATGGAAGCCGGCGGCAGCGTTGAGCCTGTTTCGAGATACAATATCATCTCGCTTGTGGGCGGAACGATCACCGAATCACCTCTCAATGCGGGCGAGGAGGTCAAGGCGGGCGAGCTTGTTTACAAGGTGGACGACACAAATGCTCAGCTTGCGGTTCAGCAGGCTCAGAACGCGGTAAGCCGCGCTCAGCAGAACCAGTCCGGCTCCTCATCCGAGCAGCTCAGAATATACGCCAACGCGTCGGGAGTTATTAGCGGACTTAATATTTCGTCAGGCAGCAGGATCACCGGAGGGCAGATCGCGACTATCACACAGGCAAACGGCACCGAGATCGGACTCATTCCCGGAGTCACGGGCACAGTCGAAAGCGTCAGCGTCAAAAACGGCGCAACGGTCACGTCCGGTCAGGTTGTGGCGACCCTCAAGAGCGAGACCGACACAAAGGCGCGGGAGCTTGACCTTGCGGCGGCAAATCTTGCGCTTGAGCAGGCGCAGAAGGAACTTGAGAACTACAAGATCGCGTCTCCGATCGACGGCGTGATCCTCGTCAAAAACGCCAAGATAGGAGACAGCGTTCTTGCGGGTCAGGGAACCGAGCCGCTTATGGTTATCGCAGATATGAGCAAGATGAAGTTCACTATCGAGGTGGACGAGCTTGATATATGGAACATTGAACTGGGTCAGACGGTTGTGATAACCGCCAACGCCCTGCCCGGCGAGACTTTCAGCGGTGAGATCACCAACATCGCAGGCGAGGGCGAAAAGAAAGGCGGCGGCGTTACGACATACGCGGTCGAGATCACGCTTTCGGATCCGGGCAGAATTAAGTCGGGCATGAACGTTGATGCGAAGATAATTATAAATTCCGCGATTAACGTGATGTCACTGCCGGAAAGCGCTCTTTATGAGTCAGACGGCAGCCACGCTCTTGTTATAACCGACAGCAATGCTGACGAGAAGGACATCGCAAACAACAGCGATTATCCCGATATAACCGTTCCAAAGGGATTTAAGCTGGTCAAGGTTGATTACGGGGTAAGCGACGGCACAAACGTTGAAATAGTGTCGGGACTCAATATCGGCGCAAAGGTGCTTTATAAATCCGGAGATGAGAATACATCGGCGTCCGAACCGGCGGAGACTCCGCAGACAGCGGCGGAAGCGGGCGGAGAAGCGCCGACCGCTGAGGAAACGCAAAGCCCTGACGATACCAGCGAAAATCTCAAGTCCACAGGCAGATCGGCGACTCAGGAAGAGCTGAACGATATTTAGATTAAATTATCATAAGGAAGTATAAAGATGCCAGATAAGCGCGAAAAAGCAAAATCAATACAAAGCAGGTTTTTGCAAACCGAAAATGGATTTGCGGCAGGAATTAAGGACGGAGCCGGACAGATAAGGCTTAATAAAATGCAGGCGGTATTTGCTGCCGTCTGCTTTTTCATATCCGTTTGCGCGGCTGTGTCGATCTCTCTGTGCGGAATGTCGGCGCGGCTGACCGAGGGATATAAATCCAATCCCATGGGCGGCGGCACTTTGGTCCTTAATATAAACAGCCGCAGCTCCGGTATCGATATCGACGACTTAACCGCTTTTGCACTTGAAAACGAAGATTTGTTTGAAGCGGTCGTGCCTTATAAGACAGTCGGCGCATCCGAGCTTTACGGAACTTCCGGCGCCGCTGTGAGCGGCAGCACAGTCGTTACCGACAGTCGTTTTTTTGAGTACGGCGCGGTAAAGATCGAAAGCGGCAGAGCTTTCTCGGCGGCGGACAACGAGAATAAGTACGCGCTGATCTCATCGGACTTGGTTTCGCCGCTGTACGGCGAGTCTAACCCGATCGGGCAGAGCGTGAAGATTAACAATCGGGTCTACAACGTTATCGGAGTCTGCTCCGGAGTAAACGGCTGCGATCTTTCGGGCAGGGTTTTTGTGCCGTCCGGAGCGGCAAGGCTTATTCTAAGCTCGTCTGAGACGGGTTCGTATGTATTTTTGCTGCGCGGCGATTATGACGCGGCGGACGCAAAGATTTCCGAATTTGTGAAGCGCAGCGCGAATAAGTATACCGACGAAGGCTTTTCGACAAGCCGCGGCTACAGCGGGGAAGGCGGAGTAAGCGCGGCGATGCTGACTGTGTTTATTCTCCTTTTGGCGGTGAGCGAGATCTGTCTTGTGATGTTTGAGCTGTTCCCTGCGAGACCTGTTCGGCGCAGCGGAACGCGCGGCTTTGCTTACCCGTTCGCAAGGAGCGGCTTTGTTTCGGTTGCAGTGTCTGCGATCGGTTCGATTTTGGGAGCAATATTCGGTTGGCTGATCGCGCTTGTTTACTGCTCGGTTAAAGCTTGCGCAATGATATCGGCAGGCAGCGTTGTTTTCCTTGTGGCGGCATATGCGCTGGTACCGGTAATTATTGCCGCTGTGCTTGCCGTAATTCCGTCTCTTGTTGGTACATTAAAATAATTCCCCGGTTGATTTATAAGCATTTGCCCCAAAAAACTCATGAAATATTTTAATTTTTTATAAAATTTGTTTGCATTTTTAGAATTTTTATGATATTATATAAAAAGAGAGATTTTGAGTATGCCTTTTTGGGTGGTGATTTGATTGGCAAAAAGCACCATGAGGTTTTCAAGTAAACCGACGGAAAAAAAGAAAACAAAGAAAACAAAGAAAAACCGTGACGTCCGCGGACAGGACGTCGGTTTTTTTGGCGTAATCAAATTTAAACCGTTTATTACCAAATTGATATGGGGTGCCGTTATTTCTATCTCTGTATCAGTAATATCATTTATTGCTACAAAAAGTTACGCGGGCGGCAGTCCGTCAGTGCCTTGGGTAATATCACTTCTCGCGTTGGCTATCGGCGCGCTTATTATTGCCTTTTCAACTTCTCTTGATTATATTCACGGGCTGCGTTTGGTTTTGGACGAGGACAGCGAGATAATTTCAAATGTTGTCGGCGGAACAATGGTGACATATAACGACGAACTGTTTACAATGAAGAAGGTAACGCCTATTTTTTACTCGCTGCTGGGATATAAGCCGGGTGAGCTGAAATCAAAATACCGCGCGGAGTTTTATAAGCTGCTGGTAGGTGAGGAGTCAAAGCGGCAGTTCCTAAAGCAGAAGAACGAGCTTAGGGATAAGGGCTATTCTCAGGTCCAGTATAAGCTGCGCCGCGGTGACGATACCGAGATGTGGGTCTCCGCAAAGAGCTACCTATATAAGACCGAGGATTTTAAACAGACCGTGTTTACCGTATTGTTTGATATCTCGGATGAAAAGAATTTGGAGCAGAAGTTCTTATTATCCGAGGCGAGGAATAAGATCATTCTTACGAATATAAACAGCGGAATATTCGAGTGGGATCTGATGAACAACACACTTGAAATTTCGGATCAGCTTGAGCAGCGTTTTATCGGCAAGAGCAGCGGGAATATTATAAACGCTTCGTATATGAAGGAGTTGATCGCTCCGGATGATTACGAGCCGCTCTATGAAAAGCTCCGTCGTATGCGCGATAATGAGATCGATAAGATTGAAATGACGATCGGGCTGCGCGAGCCGAACGGGGAATATACACATTCGGATATAAATCTTATCGGAGTCCGCGACAATAATAATATTATCGTCCGCGCGGTTGGAATTTTGCTGGATGTTGAGGAACGGCACCGGAGAGAGCAGCAGCTCCAGCGTGAGGCGAGCCGAGACTCCCTGACCCAGATCTACAACAAGGGCGCGACCCAGAAGCTGGTTGAATCCACGCTTGAGCTTAGGGACAATCAGGAACACGCGCTTGTGCTGTGCGATATGGATAACTTCAAGTCGGTGAATGACACATTCGGTCACAGTGTCGGCGATGAGGCTATAAAGTCTATCGCGGTCCATTTGACCAATATATTCGGAAGCGACAGTGTTGTTGGAAGAATTGGCGGAGATGAGTTCATGGTCCTCTGCCGCAACACCGAGAATGTCCATGATGAGCTTATGCGGAAGCTTGAACGTTTGAACAGCGAAGCTCCGGTGGTCGAGGTCGGCGACAGACGAAAAGTACTTAATCTCAGCGTGGGCGTGGCTTTTTATCCGAGTGATGCGACCACATTCAAGGACCTGTACAAAAACGCCGATGTCGCTCTTTACAAAGCAAAGCGTACAGGTAAGATGAAATATGAGTTTTTTCAATAAGCGTTTCTTACCGCATATCTTAAATACTGAAATTCAGAGCAATCAAACTGAGGTGAACCCCAAAGTTTAGAAACTTCCGGTGTTCGCTTCAAAATGGTTGCTCTTTTTATAATAAACGATAATGACAGATTGCTGTTTTTGCCGCATACGCATAAAAATGGCGCTAAATACTTGACATAAGGCATGATTTGGTATAAAATATTTAAGTTAGTTTACAATACGAGATTTATTATACAGAATTGGAGGGATATAGATGTATCGTAAGGTATCAACCGACCTCTCCTTTGTGGACAGAGAAAAGGAAGTCGTTGATTTTTGGAAGAAAAACGATATATTTAAAAAGAGTGTAAAAAACCGTGAAGGGGCGGAGATATATACGTTTTTTGACGGTCCGCCGACCGCCAACGGCAAGCCCCATATCGGTCACGTTTTGACCCGCGCGATCAAGGACCTGATTCCCAGATACCGCACCATGAAGGGTTATCTGGTGGAGCGCAAGGCGGGCTGGGACACTCATGGTCTGCCGGTCGAGCTTGAGGTTGAAAAGAGCCTCGGCATAAGCGGCAAGCCCGAAATTGAGAAATACGGTGTTGAGGACTTTATAAAAAAGTGCAAGGACAGCGTTTTCGTATACCAGAGCGATTGGGAGGAAATGAGCGACCGCGTCGGTTTCTGGGCTGATATGGACAACCCGTATGTCACTTATCACAACGACTATATAGAGTCGGTCTGGTGGGCTTTGAGGCAGATCTGGGATAAGGGTCTGCTTTATAAGGGACATAAGATCATGCCGTATTGCCCGCGCTGCGGCACCGCGCTTTCCAGCCATGAGGTTGCTCAGGGCTATAAGGATGTTAAGGAAAACTCCATAATCGCCAAGTTCCATATAAAAGACGCACCGGAGGGCGAGTATATTTTGGCATGGACTACCACACCGTGGACGCTTCCTTCAAATGTGGCTCTCTGCGTTAATCCTCACGAGACATATGTAAAGATAGACAACAGCGGCGAAAAGTATATTCTGGCGGAGGCTTTGCTTGATAAAGTCATAGACGGCGAGTACACAGTGCTTGAAAAATATATCGGCACGGATCTGGTCGGTATGCATTATGACCCGCTCTACAGTTTTGCCGACCCTGAGGGTGACGCGTACAGAGTGGTGGCTGACAATTATGTCACCATGGAGGACGGTACCGGCATTGTTCACATAGCTCCCGCTTTCGGTGAGGATGATAACCGCGTCGGCAAGGATTACGACCTGCCTTTTGTAAATCTGGTCAACAGTCAGGGCAAGTTTGTGGACGGCTGCGGCAGCCTGACCGGAATGTTCGTAAAGGATGCCGACAAGCTCGTTATACGCGATCTTAAGGACAGAGGTCAGGCGTTTGCAGTAATTCCGTTTGAGCACAGCTATCCCTTCTGTTGGAGATGTGACACGCCGCTCCTTTATTACGCCTGCGATACATGGTTCATAAAAATGACGGCGGTGCGTGACAATTTGCTTAAGAATAATGATACGGTAAACTGGATGCCGGACAACATAAAGCACGGCAGATTTGGCAACTTCCTTGAGAATATAATCGACTGGGGTCTGTCCCGTTCAAGGTATTGGGGTACGCCTCTGCCGATTTGGGAGTGTTCGTGCGGTCACAGGCACGTTATAGGCTCGATTGCCGAGCTTAAGGAGATGGGCATTAACTGTCCGGACGACATTGAGCTTCCCAAGCCCTATGTGGATGAAGTCAAACTCCGCTGCCCCGAGTGCGGCGGCGAGATGAAGCGCGTGCCTGAAGTTATCGACTGCTGGTTCGACTCCGGTTCAATGCCGTTTGCGCAGCTTCACTATCCGTTTGAGAATAAGGAGCAGTTTGAAAAACACTTCCCGGCTGACTTTATCAGCGAGGCAATCGACCAGACGCGCGGCTGGTTCTACACCCTTATGGCGATCTCGACGCTGCTGTTTGATCAGTCGCCGTATAAGAACGTTGTTGTTATGGGTCATGTTCAGGATGAGCACGGCAAGAAAATGAGCAAGCACTTGGGTAACGTTATCGCGCCTATGGATATTTTGAACGACCAGGGCGCAGACGCGGTCCGCTGGTACTTCTACTCAAACTCTGCGCCATGGCTGCCAAACAGGTTCTCGGCAAGAAATGTTTCCGAGTCTCAGCGCAAGTTCCTTGGCACGCTCTGGAACACATATGCGTTCTATGTTCTTTATGCCGAGATCGACAAATTCGACCCAACCAAGCACAGTTTGGATCCCGAAAAACTGTCGGTTATGGATAAGTGGATACTGTCAAAGCTGAACGGCGTGATCAAGGAGGTAGATGATAACCTCGAAAATTATAAGATAGTCGAGGCTACGCGCGCGATCTCCGAGTTTACAGACGAGCTGTCCAACTGGTATGTGCGCAGGAGCCGCGAGCGTTTCTGGGCAAGCGCGCTTTCCGATGATAAGATCAGCGCTTACATGACGCTCTATACCG
>CANQKP010000049.1 GCA_947624495.1 uncultured Monoglobus sp.
CTTGAGTCAGAGACGGTGTAGGGTCCCATCATATTGCCCTTTTCAAACAAAACGTAATCAATGTTTCCGTTTGTGCGGCGTATGTTGATGACATCTCCCATTTCAAGAGTCGGCTTAACGGCGGCAAATGTTGTGCGTTGGGTGCCGTCGTATGCTGCCGCTGCGTCGGGAATGTCAAGCAGCTCTGCGGCGCCGTTCCTGTATGCCACAACGTCATCTCCGAGGATACTGTAAACCACATATTTCTCGTCCGGGCTTGCGTCTTTGTCCGGAAAGAATGTAATAACCGTTTTGTTGTTTTTGAGCGCCAGATCGCCTTTCATACCGATGCAGTCGTAGTCAAAGCCGGAGCGTATTTTAAAGCTGCCTGCGTCGGTAAAGACCTCGTCGCCCGGAATTGAACTGTCCTCTTTTGATGTCGAGATCAGAGTCACGTCCTCAGCAAAATTCACGTCAAAAATCGATGCAAGCTGCGTTTGCGTGTCCTTTTTGCTGCATCTTAAGGTGTTGTATATAAGCGCAGCGACGTCCTTGCGGGTCATGGGCGAGCCGATCTCCGTGTTTGAGATATTGTCGGTCATGTCGAGGCTTTCAGCCATGCCAAGCTGACCGCTTGGCCATGCCGCGCCGAAATCGTTGTCGGAATAGCCGAGAACGCGCAGCATTATTGTGACGCCCTCCTCGTATGTGACGTTGTTTTCGGGTCTGAACGACGCGTCGGGATAGCCTGAAACAAGACCGTTTGTAACGCCTACACGGACATACGGCGCCGCCCAGTGGGTGTGCGGAGTGTCATAAAAAGGTGAGACCGAAAGATTGGACGCCGCGCTGTGGCGGAAGTCCGAGCTTGCGACCGCCATTTTGGTAAACTCCGCTCTCGTAACGTAATCATCGAGACGGAGACTGCCGTCGGGATCGCCGTTCATTATATCAAGTTCCGCCAGCAGTTCAAGTACCTGCTCGGTGTTCGCGCTCGTCTCATGCGCCGAAACGGATACCGCAAAGCAGAGCAGCAGCGCCGCGCAAACGGCGTACACAATAATAAATCTGTATATTTTTCTCATATTAATTCCTCCGATCACTCGTGTCTGAGCGCGTCTATCGGGTTCAGGTTTGCGGCGTTTTTCGCAGGCAGGTACCCGAACATGATACCTATCGCCACCGAGACCCCGAACGAAACGGCAATTGCCGTGAAAGACGGCACAGCGTTTAAGTCTAACATTTTACCGAAAACCACCGATAAAACCGACCCGACTAAAATTCCTATCATTCCGCCGACGCCGCTGACCGTAGCAGCCTCGATCACGAACTGCGACTTAATGTCACGGCATTTTGCGCCGAGCGACTTTCGTATTCCGATCTCGCGGGTCCTTTCCGTAACCGAAACGAGCATTATGTTCATGATGCCTATGCCGCCGACCAGCAGCGATATTCCCGCAATGCACACAAGCAGCGTTTCCATTGTTCCGGTCATTGTGCTTGCCATATCCATGACCTGCTTCACGCTGGTCACATTATAGTAGTCGCTGTCGCCGATCTTGTTGTCAAGATATTGTTTAATTCTGGCAACGGTGTTATCGACATTGTCGGCATCCGCAGCCTGCATCGTGTATGCGCCGATAAACGATGTCTTTGACATAGAGACCGCGGTGGTGTACGGGATATATATGATCTCATCCTCGCCGCCGCTTTCCGAGTCGCCTTCTTCGGTAAGGACGCCTATGACCTTAAACGTCTTGCCGTTTATCTTAAAGCTCTGACCGAGACCTTTGCCCCTGCCGAACAGCTCCTTTTCGATATATGTTCCGATAACGCATACCTTCAGCTTTTTCTCAACATCTGAAAACTGTAAAAACCTGCCGTTTTCCGTTTCGAGCAGCTTCATGCTGTAATACTGCTCGTCGACCCCGCTTACATTTGTGGTAAGATCGCAGTCTGTCGTTTTTACGGTGGCGTTCGGAATAGTGACGGTCGGACTTACCGCCTTCAAATATTCCGGATTATCCGACACGAACTTATACATATCATTATCGTCGACCGTGCGGCTTCCGCCGCGGTCCGTCAAGCTTACGTTTATGGTGTCGGTGCCGAGCTTGGCAAATTCGTCGTTCATAAGTCCCATCATTCCGTCCATAAGGCTTATAAGTATGATGACCGCCGCCACGCCGATTATTATTCCGAGCATTGTCAGAAGCGAGCGCATTTTGTCGAACACGAGGTTTGAAAGAGCAAGAGCGAAAGATTTTTTAAGCGTCATTGTTGTCCGCCTCCTCGTCGCCGGCGTGGGCAAGCGTTGCAAATTTATTTATATCCGGCTCGCCGTCGTAGGTTATGCGTCCGTCCTGTATGCGTATGACACGCTCCGCCTGAGCCGCGATCGTGTTGTCGTGGGTGATAAGCACGATGGTGTTTCCGTCGCGGTGCAGCTGTTTCAGAAAATTAAGAACTTCCTTGCCGGTTTTTGAGTCAAGGGCGCCGGTGGGTTCGTCTGCCAAAATGATCGACGGATCGCCCGCAAGGGCACGCGCAATGGAAACGCGCTGCTGCTGACCTCCCGAAAGCTGCTGCGGCATATTGTTCGCTTTATCCTTAAGTCCGACTCTGTCCAGAGCTTCAAGAGCGCGCTGTTCCTGCTCCTTTTCGGAAAGACCGGCGTACATGAGCGGAAGTTCAACGTTTTGCTTGACGCTTATTTTAGGTATAAGATTGTATTGCTGGAATATAAAGCCAAGTTCCTTGTTGCGGATCTCTGCCTGTTCGTCGTCCACCATTGTGCTGACGTCGGTCCCGCGCAAAAAGTATCTGCCGCGCGTAGGAACGTCAAGGCAGCCGATTATATTCATGCAGGTGGATTTTCCGCTTCCGGACTGACCGACGATAGCCACAAACTCGCCCTTGTAGATCTTCATGGATATGCCGTCCAGAGCGTGGACTTCGCTGTCTCCCATGATATATATCTTGTAAATGTTTTCAAACTCTATGAGCGGAGTTTCAGCGCCGCTGTCTCTTATCGGTGTGTCTGTCATTATTCGCCGCCTCCGCCCGTCATATTACTGCGCATAGAATCACGGCTGTCTTCCATCATGTCCATCATATCCTGCATCGGATCATATTCCGCTGCATACAGGACGTCGCCCTCGTTAAGACCGCTTAAGACCTGGATATACTCGTCGTCGCTGGCGCCCGTAACCACGCTGACGCTGTGGTAGCCTTCGGGAGCGGCGTCGTTTTGGTCGGTTTTTTCGCCTTTGACATAAACGATATTCCCGCGGTTAAGGGAGCTTACGGGTATAGAGAGAACATCCTTGACGCTGCTTAGAACGATTTTTGCCTCTATGTTCATTCCGGGAAGCAGTTTGTCGTCAAAGTCAATGATGTTGATTTTGACAGGATATGTCGTGACTCCGTTCTGACCCGCACTGCCGTTCACGCTGACAGTTTCAACTATGCCGTTGTACTCCTTGTCGGAAACATCGGTGGTAATGGCAACTCTTTGCCCGGCACGCACATTGTTTATGTCTATCTCGTCAACATTGAGCGTGCATTTCAGCTTGCTCATATCATATATGACAGCCATAGCGGAAGAGGATGTTCCCGATGAGAGCGCTGCGGCGGATGAATTGCCGGCTGACATTGAGGCGGAGGAAGCCGAAGAGTAGGATGATTCGGAAGAACCTGCGCCCATGGTGCTGTCGCCTTTCTTTTTGTTTTTGGTGACAACGGTTCCTGAGATCGGAGCCTTTATTGTGTAGTCGTCAAGCTGCTTTAAAAGGTTATCTTTTGAAAGTATGGCGTCGTCGTATGCCAATTTTGCGTTTTCGACCGCGGAGCCTAATTTTTCATCGCCGAGCGCGGTGTTTGCCTCGGATGTTTTGCTTTGTATGCGGGCGCGTTCCAAAGCCTGCTTGGCATCCTCGACCGAAAGCCTCGCCGAGGTGATTTGCGAGTCCGCCGAGTCACTGTCAAATTTCGCCACAAGACCGCCGCGCGCCACGTATTGGTTCTCCGTTATATAAACTTCTGTTATTTTTCCGCTTATCGGTGCGGTGATCGTCTCTTCGGTAATGTTTTCAAAGGTTCCTGCGTCTCCGCAGGCGATATTCCCGACGATTGCGGTCGCGGTGTCGCCGCTCTTGACGGCGCCGGGGTTTTGGACCTCGATTTTCACATAATTATACAGCGTAAAGCCATCGCCGCCTTCGGAGCGGGGATTGACCTCTGTAACTGTTCCGTTAAGTGTCGAGCCGTTTTTGGTAAGCGTGAGTATTGCGCTCTCGCCCGAAGATATGTTTGCTGTATCCGCTGTGTTAAACGGAACACGGATAATTAGCGATGAATTGTCAACAACCTCCGCCACAGGCGAACCGGCGGCAACCGTGTCGCCCTCTGAGACGTGTATTTCCGTGATATATCCTGAATAATTTGATGTTATCGACAGGTCATCCGCGGCGCGCAGCGCGTCATTATACGCCTGCTGTGCCTTTTCGAGAGCAAGTCTTGCGCTTTCGACGGAGCTTTTGCCGGTTTCGGTGTCACGGACGGTCAGTTTGTTTTCGGCTACGGCGTCGTCATAAGATTGTTTTGCGCGCTCAATTGCGATATCCGCGCTTTTAATATTGTTTTCTATTGTTTTGGTATCGATTTTGTACATAAGGTCATCTTTGTTGACCCAGTCGCCCTCTTCAAAATAATCCTCTATAATATCACCGGAAACATTGGCGGTGACAGAGTATTCGCTGTTCGGTTCCACGACTGTGCTGTCGCTGATGCTTTCCTCTATATCCCGCCGCTGCGCTGTTATCTCGGCGGATGCGCCGCGTTTATTGTTTCTGGATGCAAACGTACCGATCACGGAGATGATAAGTATAATAACGATCATTATGATCAAGGCACTTACGATTTTGTGCGCCTTGAAAAAATTTATAACTGATCCTGAGATCTTTTTTGATTTATCCTTGACGGATCTTAGTTTTTCGGTCATGACCACATATACATCCTTTTAAGTTTGGTTATTCTATGTCTTTAAATTATATAATATTATACGCTTTTCCTTTTTCTGAAAGAAGCGAATTTGCCGAAGATAAATTCTATTGCCGCACTGAGCCCCCTGAGCAGCGGTTCTGTCGCGAGAGCGAATATGATCAGCACAAAGAGGCATTTTAATGACCAAAGTCTCATCGCAAATATTGGTTCAAGGAATATCGCGCAGCCGACCCATCCCGCGAGCATAACTCCGAACAGTACCCAGTGGAAGGTGTTCATGGGCTGTGAGACTTTGAAAAGAACCATAAAGCCTACCAGAGACACAAGAATTGTGCTGGCGGTCGATATGCTTTGTTCATCAACGCCAAGCAGGTCGCACAGCATAACAAGTCCTGCAACCACAAGAAAATCGGTCAGTCCGGCGGGTATTGCTTTCTTAAACACATTGGTCAAAAACCTGCCCTTGATCAGGTTTTTGTTAGGTTCAAGAGAGAGAAAGAACGCGGGAGTTCCGATTGTGAACATCGCCACAAGTGAGACCTGGGACGGGTCCATGGGGTAGCCGTTGACGACAACCATCGAAAACAGAGCAAGCAGTAGCGAGAAAATGTTTTTAACAAGGAACATTCCGGCGGTTCTCTGGATGTTGTTCACGACTCTGCGTCCCTCGCCGACGACTGACGGCATTTTCGAAAAGTCGGAGTCCACAAGCACGAGCTGAGACACCTGAGACGCCGCGTCGCTGCCTGAAGCCATTGCGATACTGCAATCAGCTTCCTTGAGCGCCAGAACATCATTAACGCCGTCGCCGGTCATGCCGACGGTTTTTCCAAGCGCCTTAAGCGCCATAACAAACTGCCGTTTCTGTTCCGGCACTACTCTGCCGAACACATTATAGTGTATGCAGGCGTCAAGGATCGCCTGATCGGACGTGAGAGTCGTTGCGTCAACATATTTGTCCGCGCCCTTTATTCCGGCTTCCGCGGCTATTCTCGAAACGGTGACCGGATTGTCGCCGGATATTACCTTGACTTCGACTCCCTGCGCGTCAAAGTATTCAAATGTTTCCTTTGCCGATGAGCGGATCGGGTTTTCCATAAGAACAAATCCCAGAATTTCCGTGTTTTCGGTCAAAGCCTTGCCGTCCGCCTCGCCCGCGTATTTTGCAAAGGCGAGCACACGGTAGCCCTGTGATGAAAACTTATCGACGGTCTCTTTATATTTATCATATTGACTTCTCAGAACAAATTCGGGCGCACCAAGCACATAGCTCTGACCTGAAATAACGCATCCGCTGTATTTATACTGAGATGAAAACGGTATGATCTTGTCAGGCTTTGTTTCGGAGTCATTTTTAAAATACTCTTTAAGAGCGGTCATGGTGATATTGTCGTTGTCCATGCCTGAGACCATACAGCCCAAAAGCGAGCGCACGCACTCGGCGTCACTGCCGTTTTCGGGTACAAGCCGGCTTACTTTCATAGTGGTTTCGGTTATCGTTCCTGTTTTATCAACACAAAGCACATCGACCCGCGCCAGCGTTTCTATGCATTTCATGCTTCTGACAAGAACGTTTTGGCGGGCAAGGCGCATTACGCTCACGACCAGAGCCACGCTTGCCAGAAGATACAGCCCCTCCGGTATCATTCCGATAACCGCGGCGACCATTCCGGTAACGCTGTCGCGGAAACCGCTGTGGACAAAGAACATCTGCTGTATAAACAGCGTAAGTCCTATAGGAATGATTATTACACCGACAATTTTAACCAGCTTGTCGAGCGCTCTTATCATTTCGGACTCTTCCTTGCGTTCATCCATTGTCGCTTTTTTAGTGAGCTGTGACACATAAGAGTCGTCGCCCACTTTGGTGAGCTGGGCGCGGCAGGAACCGGATACAACAAAGCTTCCTGAAAGAAGCTCGTATCCGTTTTTTTTCAGGACTTCGTCCGATTCACCGGTAATCAGCGATTCGTTCACATGGCATGAGCCGGAAATCACGATTGCGTCGGCGGGTATCTGACTGCCCGCTGTAAGAACGATGACATCGTCAAGCACAAGCTCTTCCACGGGGACGGTCTGCTCGGTCCCGTTCCTGATAACGACCGCCTTTGGGTCGCTTATGATTTTCAGTTTGTCAAGCGCCTGTTTTGAGCGTATTTCCTGAGCTATACCTATAATTGTGTTAAAGAAAATTACGCCCAAAAACGTCAGATCTTTAAACGAGCCGACGATTATGAGCAGAGCCGCCAGCACCGCGAATATCAGGTTAAAATATGTGAAAACATTGCCTTTTATTATATCGCTGTAAGTCCTGGTCGCTGTCTTGGCGGCGCTGTTGACTTTGCCCTCGGCGACACGCTGTCTTATCTCTTCCGAGTTCAAGCCGCTGTCCGGACTTTTATAAACTCCGGGAAGGTTTTCAGTGTTTTCCATATGTTGAATTTATCCTCCGTAATATATAATCGTTAATTATACTCTAATATTATTAACTTATAATAAATTAAATGTTACTAATTCGTTACAGAATAATGTGCGTTTACAGCAGTTCTTCTATGGTTTTGAACATATTTTTTACGTTCAGAGGCTTGGCTATATGTCCGTTTATGCCCGCCTTGAGCGCGGTCTTGACATCGTCCTCGTACGCGTTGGCGCTCATTGCGACTATCGGGACCGTCTCAGCGTCGCTTCTGTCAAGCGCGCGTATCTGCTTTGCGGCTTCCAATCCGTTAAGATTGGGCATCATTATGTCCATAAGTATGAGATCATACTTATTTTCTTCAGACTCTTTGAACATTTTAACAGCCTCGTTTCCGTCGGCTGCATGATCCACGGTAACGCCGCGCGCGGACAGTATCCTGGTGGCGATCTCCGTGTTGAGCGGATGATCCTCCGCAAGCAGCATTGTCTTGCCGGCAAGCTTATCGGTTTTCTTTGAAGAGGCGTTCTCATTTTCGCTTTCCGTAGTGTCCTTCGGAGCGACGTAAGGTATGTAAACCATGAACTTGCTTCCTTCGCCCAACTTGCTTTCGACGGTTATTCTGCCGCCCATAAGCTCGGCAAGGTTCTTGGAAATCGCAAGACCGAGTCCGGTTCCCGCCTGACCCTGAATTGTTGATTGAGGGTTGAGTTCCTGCTCAAACGGGATGAACGCTTTCTTTACAAATTCTTCGCTCATACCAACGCCGTAGTCGCGGACGGTGAACACAAGCATCTCTTTTCCGTTCTCGTTCACCGCGTTTCCGCCGAATTCGATCTTGCTGTTCTCATTTGAAAACTTTATCGCGTTGCCCAAAAGATTGATAAGTATCTGCTGCACGCGCATAGAGTCCATATATGCATACTTGTGCGGTATTCCGGAAAAATCGGTAACCATGGTTATGTTCTTTGAGACATAGAGCTGTTTGATTATCGTGTCCACATCGTCGGTAAGCCTTTTTATCTCAATAGGCGCGGGATTAAGATTTACTTTCTGGCTCTCAAGCTTTGACATATCAAGTATGTCGTTAATAAGACCCAAGAGATATGTGCCGGATGATGATATCTTTTCGAAGTATTCAACGGCTTTCTTGTCTTTTATATCGTTAACGCCGATAGCCGCCATGCCCAGCACCGCGTTCATCGGGGTCCTGATCTCATGGCTCATTCTTGACATAAAGTCGCTTTTGGCGGCGTTTGCGAGCTTAGCCTCCTGCAATGCTTCTTTAAGCTGCTCGTTTTTTTTCAGTTCCTGATTGTATATGTCTGTTATATCCGAGCGTTCAAAAGCGAGTGTGACCTTCATTTTCGGAAGATAGTATATGCGCATCTTCACGCGGCGCTTGTCGGTGCGCGCTTTATCTAAATAAAGCGAGTGTATTATTGTATGCTCATTGTTTTTCTCAAGAGCCTTCTTTATGTTTTCAAGGTCGTATTCCCTTCGGCAGAGTTCCATTTCCTCTTCGGGGACCTGCTCAATGATAGCTTTCACGCTTTCAGAGTATAATTCTTCTTTCTTCGGCAAAGCGCCGGCGTTCTCGTTATATCTGAGCAGGCGCATTATTCCTGTCTGAGTGTCAAGATATGAAATGTAATCCGTTTCTTTTTCAACAACGGTCTTAAACGCGGTATCCTCGATCCAGTCGGTGGTTATGTCCTTTATATATATAAACGCGTATATTTCATCGCCGGATGGATTTTTTGTCATTCGTATATCAGCCGCATAGCAGCGGACTTTACCGTTGTCATTGTCAACAAGAAACGGTACGGAGTATGACCTTTTCTCGTTTGTATAATTTTTTGTAAGACTTTCTTTTGTAAATTCTTTTCTTAAATTCAGCCTTGATTCTTCATGGATTTTTGTGCCGTAAGCCAAATCAAAGAATTCTTTGATAGAGCATTTTTGGTTTATCTCTTTTCCGGATATTGAGCCTTCAACGACGGTTGAATTATTAACATTGTAAACCGCGCTGGCAAGGAATGAAGCCTCCATGGCGGATCTTCTTGTAAGTTCACCCCGGAATTTTAGACGGAGCTGCATCTCTTTGGTGATGTCAAACGCGGTGATCATAACTCTCAAAGGACCGTCCGACTTGTCGTTAATGGCTGAAAAATGCAGTCGTTCCCATATAGACTCGCCGTTAACAATGCTCTCGACCTCACAAATTCCCTCTTTTTCACCGTTTTTGGCTTTCGCGTAGAATTCACGCAGCACGGGAACGCTGCCGGGAGCGGTTATTCCCATTTCAAACCATGAATCGGGATAATTGTCAAGATACGGTATTCCGTTTGAGACCTTGGTATAATCCGACGACCATACTCCGCGGTTAAGCTCCGGATAATACTCCCAGTATCCCATGCCGGAGTGGCGGATCGCCTCGCTCAGTGTCTTTCTGCTGAGCGCTATCTCACGGTTGGCAAAGAATGTTTCACTGTCGTTTATGACATATACGATGTGCGCCGGAATACCGTTCCAGTCGATAAGGCGCGCACGGTGTGTATAGTGCTTTTGCGTCTTTTCGTCGAGATATTCGTATGTGACATAATTATTGTAGGTAAGGGAGTCGATAGGACAGAATTCGCAGCATTCATCACATCCGTATATTGCCTCGCAGCACTTTTGACCAAGGATTTCGACGCTGTCCGAAAGGCGCATATTGTGCATGGCATTGTTGACATATATGACGTTTTTCGTTTTGTTGTCAACAACAAACAAGCCTGTTGGTGAGTCGTCAATGACCTTGCGGTACATTTTGGCTTCCTGCGATATCCCGCTGTAAAGACCGGCGTATATCGGAACACCGTTTTCCTCGTAAGCTTTTGCGATATAGAAGTTGATCCATCTGTATTCACCGTCTTTGCGCCGCAGACGGTAAATGAAGTCGACCGTGTCGCTCGCACCGCTCATTATTTTATCGAATTCCGACAGAAAGCGGGGAATATCAGCCGGATGGACAGTCTCCTCAAGCGGATAGTCGCCCCTGCACCACTCCTCAAATTCTTTGTCGGTTCTGCCGGTAAGTTCGGGTACTCCGCGGCTGTAATAGAGCATTTCCATTTTGCCGTTCACAAATCTGAAAACGGTGGTGTTTATAAGATTGTCAAGCACGTTTTCGCGCTCGGTCAGTTTTTTGTTAAGCCTGTGAATTTTAAAGTTCTCGAGTATGAAGTAAGCAAGAGCCGCAAGCGTCAGAACAGCGATACCGAACAGGATTGTAAGCGCTTTGCGGTGCTGCCTGGCAAAACTTATGTTTTCATTGATGATCTCCGCGTCTTCCGGCAATTGCTTTTCCGTTACGGAAAATTCATCCATTACCTTGCGGTTAAAAATATTTTTGCCGTCGGTGTAAACCGGAGGCTCGGCGGTAATATCTTTGCCGTTTAAGGCGTCGCGGACAAACCACGCGGCGGTGCTTCCCATCGCGCTGTATGACATCAAACAGCCGCCCAGAAATCCGTTTTCGATATCAAGATCATCGGCTTTGAATATAGGTATATTTGCCGCGTCAAAGAGAATTGAAGACCCGCTTTTGACCGTGTAATAATTATTTATAACGTCGCTGCTGAACATCAGATAAATAAGAATAGTGTCATAATCATATTCTGAAATTTTATCGGATATCGAGTCAAGAGAAAGCTCCGAGCAGTTTAAAACCTCGGCTTCGAGTTCCGGAAACTGCTCCATGTCACTCAAAAACTGCTGCGTCGAACCCGATCCGGTAATTGAATTGTCGCTTATGGCAACGACCCGCTCAGCTTCGGGATAAATCCGGCGCGCTGCGTTTATTGTTTCAGAGATCGTCAATTTTTCAATAACTCCGGTATAACCAAAATTTTTGTACGCGTCTTCTGCGGCGGCAACGTCGTTCGTGCCGAAAAATACCACCGGAATGTCGGCGAAAAATTGATCATGATATTTTACCGCAAACCTGAGAGCGGCGTCGTCCGCGAGAATGACGGCGTCATATTTTACTTCCGAGTCACGCTCGCTCTGCATTTCGGAATAAAGGAGATTTTCGGAGAGAGACTCGTCAATATTCTTGGTGTTCATAAATTTGTACTTGACTTCGCAGTCGTTGCCGAGTACGCTGCGTACGCCTCCAAGCTCCGCCTCAAGTCCGTCCCAGTCATAAGAGTAGGAGCTTATAAACAGCACCGAGGGCTTGTTATAGGCATAAGCGCTTAAACCGATAACCGCGGCTGCGGCAAGAATTATCGATGTCAGGATAACCGCGAAACTTAATTTGTTTTTCAAAACGACCATCTCCAATTACGGAAGCTTAAAATTATTTACAATAATTATAAGACAAAAACGCGGAAAAATCAAGTTATATATCAAATAAATTTGTCATTTATGTTTTATTTTTAACGCCGTATTTCAATTTTATCAATCTAAAAAAATCCTCTTGTTTTAAAAAAACTGTTATGCTATAATTTTTCTGTTGTTAAAAATGCTTTGCCTAAATGTTACAATTTTTTTACAATTTTTTCGGGCGACGGGCTGTAAGTCTCTTAAATGCAAGTGAACACGGCGTTTTTCGCCATATTTATGCTTGAAAAATTTGTCTGCTTTGGGTATTGATTTTTTAAAAGAAGTGTGTTATTATACTATATGTTGTGTTGCAGGTGCAAAATTCATTCAAAATGTTGTGATTGCCCTGCGTCGGCAAATTGCCGGCGGATCATGCGGACCGAAGGGTCCGCGACCCGCAGGAATGTGATAAAATATATTTTACGGGAGTGTTATACTATGATAAAAATTATTAAAAAAGACGGAACGGAAGAGGAGTATAACGTTAAAAAAGTTATTACCGCCGTTACGAAATCCGCGAACCGCGCTCTTATTGAGTTCACGGAGGATGACCTGAACAAGATCTGCGCGTTTGTTGATGACAAAGTGTTCGGTATGGGAAAGAATGAGATCCATATTGCCGAAATGCATAACATTGTTGAGGGCGCTCTCGACTCTGTTAATCCGATAGTCGCCAAGAGCTACCGCGACTACCGCAATTATAAGCAGGATTTTGTTCATATGCTGGACGAGGTTTATCAGAAGAGCCAGGCGATCATGTATATTGGAGACAAGGAGAATTCTAACTCGGATTCGGCTCTTGTTTCAACTAAGAGATCGCTCATCTTCAACCAGCTCAATAAAGAACTGTACCAGAAGTTCTTTATGACCGTTGAAGAGCTTCAGGCGTGCCGTGACGGATATATTTACGTTCATGATATGTCTGCAAGACGCGACACCATGAACTGCTGCCTCTTTGATGTAAAGACGGTGCTCAGCGGCGGATTTGAGATGGGAAACCTGTGGTACAACGAGCCTAAAACTCTTGACGTTGCGTTTGATGTTATCGGGGACATCGTACTCTCCGCTGCGAGCCAGCAGTACGGCGGCTTTACCGTGCCGGAGGTTGACAAGATTTTAGCGCCTTATGCCGAAAAGACGTATAAGAAAAATAAGGAACGCTATCTCAGCATGGGCGTTTCGGAAGAGGTTGCCGAAGCTGAGACGATGAAGGATGTGCGCCGTGATTTCGAGCAGGGCTTCCAGGGCTGGGAGTATAAATTCAACACAGTGGCTTCAAGCCGCGGCGATTATCCGTTCATAACCGTTACCGCCGGTCTCGGAACCGCACGTTTCGAGAAAATGGCGACGATAGCGCTGCTTAATGTTCATAAGAACGGACAAGGCAAGAAGGAATGTAAAAAGCCGGTTCTGTTTCCCAAGATAGTGTTCCTGTATGACGAGAACCTTCACGGACCCGGCAAGGAGCTTGAGGATGTTTTCCGCGCCGGCGTTGAATGTTCGTCAAAGACGATGTATCCCGACTGGCTCTCGCTGACCGGCGAAGGCTATGTCGCAAGCATATACAAGAAGTACAAGAAGGTTATTTCGCCTATGGGCTGCCGCGCGTTTCTTTCGCCTTGGTACGAGAGAGGCGGCATGAACCCCGCTGATGAGAATGACGAGCCGGTATTTGTGGGTCGCTTCAACATTGGCGCCGTAAGCCTTAACCTGCCTATGATTTATGCGAAAGCTCAGAAGGAGAGCAAGGATTTTTATGAGGTTCTGGATTACTATCTTGAACTTATCCGCCGTCTCCATATCCGCACATATGAGTATCTCGGCGAGATGAGGGCGTCGACAAATCCGCTCGCTTACTGCGAGGGCGGTTTTTACGGCGGACACTTGAACTTCCATGACAAGATCAAGCCTCTGCTTAAGTCCGCTACCGCGTCTTTTGGAATTACCGCGCTTAACGAGCTTCAGCAGCTGCACAACAAAAAGTCGCTTGTTGAGGACGGTCAGTTCGCCATTGAAGTAATGGAGCATATCAACAAAAAGGTCGCAGAGTTCAAAGAGGAGGACGGTCATCTTTATGCTCTGTACGGAACGCCTGCCGAAAGCCTCTGCGGACTTCAGGTCCAGCAGTTCAGAAAAAAGTACGGTATTGTTGAGAACGTGTCAGACAGAGAGTATGTTACAAACAGCTTCCACTGCCATGTTACCGAGGATATAACGCCTATTCATAAGCAGGATCTTGAAAAACGTTTCTGGGATCTCATGAACGGCGGAAAAATTCAGTACGTTAAGTACCCGATAGACTATAACAAAAAGGCGATCGAGACGCTTATACACCGCGCTATGGATATGGGATTTTACGAGGGCGTGAACCTCTCGCTTGCATACTGTGACGACTGCGGTCACCAGGAGCTTGAGATGGACGTCTGCCCCAAGTGCGGCAGCCGAAATCTGACCAAGATCGACCGTATGAACGGCTACCTTTCATATTCGAGGGTTAAGGGCGATACTCGTCTGAACGATGCCAAAATGGCTGAAATAAGAGACAGGAGAAGTATGTAGCAAATGCGTTATCATAATATCACAAAGGATGATATGCTAAACGGCGACGGGCTGCGTGTTGTGCTGTGGGTCGCCGGATGCAGTCATCGCTGCAAGGGCTGTCAGAACCCGGTGACATGGGATGAGAACGGCGGGCTGCCTTTCGGCAGTTCGGAGAAGGATGAGATATTCACCGAG
>CANQKP010000050.1 GCA_947624495.1 uncultured Monoglobus sp.
TCTGAGATACCTTTTTTATAAATTCCCCCACTTTTTTCAAAAATCCTATTGACAAATGTGGGAAAATGTGCGGCGCGGCTCATACTGCGTTCGCTGGACATGGGCGATGATTATGTGGAGGTCGTTTCGTGTCCCACCTGTGCCAGAACAAAAATAGATTTGATTCCGATAGCCAACGCGGTAAACGACGCTGTCAGCGGGATTGGAAAACGGCTTAAGGTCGCCGTCATGGGCTGCGTGGTCAACGGACCGGGCGAGGCGGCGGACGCGGATATAGGAATTGCGGGCGGCGACGGCTGCGCTGTGCTGTTTAAGCGCGGCAGGATAATCAAAAAAATCAGCGAGGATGAGATAGTTCCCTGCCTGCTTGAGGAAATTAAAAATCTTACCGAACAGAAAGAAGGTTAAATATGACGCCAAGCGTGCTTGAAATATTTGACAAGGTGACGGTTATGGAGAGCTATGCCCGAAGTCTTTCCGAGTTTCGGGTCATCTCCTGCAATATAGATATAAAGGACAGGGATATTTCGCTGTATATTTCCGGCAGCGAGGGCTGCGGACTGCTGCCTTTAAACGACACAAAGACGTTTATTGACATGGCGAAACAGTCATATGACCTCAAAAGCTTTGATTTGTTCGTAAAGTATCCGGGCAGAAGCTATTCTGATGAATATTTTTCGTATCTCCTGAGCGCTTTTATGAGCGTTCACGATTCGGGGAAGGCGTTTCTCGGCGGCGCCAAAGCGGAACTTTCAAACGGAAACCTTGTGATAAGCGGACTCAGCGGCAGCGAGGATCTGCTGCGCCGGACCGGATTTGAGGACTTTATGCGCGGTCACATGAACTACGGTCTTGATGAGAACATAAAGCTCAGTCTCAGGTTCGCGGATACCGACAAGGAGGAATACCTGAAGCGTCAGGAGGAGATCGAGCAGAGCATTGCCGCGGACTCGGTCAAGACTGCGCGCGAGACTGTCAGAAACACGAAGCCGAAGCCGTCTGCAAAGAGGTTCGGCAAATACATAGACGATGATGCGGTCCCGATCATAAGCCTTACCGAGGACACGGGAAGCTGCGTGGTGAAGGGCGAGATAATAGAGTGCGAAAGCCGCGAGATAGTCCGCGGTCCCCGCAAAAACATATCGATCAAATTTTCAATCGGAGACGATGACTGGGCGGTTCCGTGCAGCGCTTTCGGCGGTGAGGAAAAAATGTCGGTCCTGCGCGATATGATCAAGGAAGGCGCGCTGCTTAAAATCGCCGGAAATTATGAGTATGACGATTATCTGCGTACATATGTTATAAAAGTAACCGCGGCGGAGGCGCTTGAAAAACCGCCGGTGCGTACGGACGATTATCCCAAAAAGCGTGTTGAGCTTCATCTGCATACCAAAATGAGTGCGATGGACGGCATAACATCAATAGAGGACTTGACCGACCGCGCGGCATACTGGGGTCACCCGGCAATCGCGATAACCGACCACGGCGTTGCCCAGGGCTTTCCGGACGCCGCGAAGGCGGCTAAAAACCATAAGGGTCTTAAGATGATATACGGCATGGAAGGCTATTTGATAGACGATATCGACTCGGAAAGGCTTAACCGTATACGCGATATTAAAAAGGGCGAGTATGTGGTGTTCGATCTGGAGACCACCGGTCTCAGCTCCGATAAGGACGCGATCACAGAGATCGGAGCGGTCAGGATACGTGACGGAATTATAACCGACAGCTTTTCGCAGATGATAGACCCGGAACGCGAGATACCCGATCAGATCACGCAGCTCACCGGTATAAGCAACGATATGGTCAAGGATATGCCGACTGTTGCCGAGGTATTGCCGAGGTTCCGCGAGTTCTGCGGCGATGCGGTTATGGTCGCCCACAACGCCGGTTTTGATATGGGTTTCATCTACTCAAACGCGCGGCGGCTTAATATGTATTTTCCGAACAAAACCGCGGATACGCTTGAGATGTCGCGCAGGCTGTTCCCGAATGAAAACGTGCATAAACTGGATGTTGTGTGCGGACGGCTGGGTGTTGAGCTTAATAACCACCACCGCGCCGTTTCCGACTCGACAGCCACCGCGCACTGCTTTATAAAAATGATGGAAATGACCGAATGGAAAGAGGCGGTCGAGCTTCAGAAGCAGATACCTGATCTTGAAAAGGACGACCCGAAGGTAAAGGAAGGAAAGTACCACATAATACTGCTGGCTCGGAACTATGTGGGGCTTAAAAATCTGTATATTCTTATTTCCCGCTCTAATCTTGACTATTTTTACAGGAGACCCGGAATACCCAAGAGCCTGCTCGAAAAGCACAGAGAGGGATTGATAATCGGTTCCGCCTGTGAAGCGGGCGAGCTTTACCGTTCGATAGTCAAGGGTCTGCCTGATGAAAAACTGCGCGAGATAGCGAGGTTTTACGACTATTTGGAGATACAGCCCATAGGCAACAACGCGTTTATGAAGCGGAGCGGTCAGGTCAGCGGCGATGATGAGCTTATCGAAATAAACAAGAAGATCGTGGCGCTGGGCGACAGTGTGGGACGAAAAACCGTCGCCACCTGCGACGTTCACTTTATGGACCCGAAGGATGAGATGTACCGTAGAGTTCTTCAGGGTTCTCAGGGGTATGAGGGCGCCGAGACTCAGGCGCCGCTCTACTTCAGAACGACCGAAGAGATGCTTGACGAGTTCAGGTATCTTGGAGACAGGTGTGAGGAGATAGTAATAGACAACACTATCGAGATCGCGGATATGATCGAGGAGATAAGCCCGGTCAAGGATGGCTCGTATCCGCCGGAGATCCCCAACAGTGAGAAGGATCTGCTCGAAATGTGCCATAAAAAAGCGCATGAAATTTACGGCGATAATCTGCCGGAAATCGTGGAAAAACGTATGAACAGAGAGCTTGACTGTATCGTAAAGTACGGCTACTCGGTAATGTATATAATAGCGCACAAGCTGGTCAAAAAGTCAAACGAGGCAGGATATCTGGTGGGCAGCCGGGGCAGCGTCGGCTCGTCTCTGGTGGCGTTTTTGTCGGATATAACCGAGGTAAATGCGCTTTGCCCGCATTATGTCTGCCCTGAATGCAAATACAGCGAGTTTTTTGAAAACGGAGAGTACCAGGTCGGCATGGATATGCCCCCAAAAACCTGTCCGAAGTGCGGAGCGCCGCTCAAAAGGGACGGACTTAATATACCGTTTGAAACATTTTTGGGATTTGAGGGCGACAAGGTCCCGGATATAGACCTGAATTTTTCGGGCGAATACCAGGCGACCGCCCACAAATATGTGGGAGAGCTTTTCGGCGAAAAGTTTGTTTTCAAGGCGGGTACGATAGGCACTATTGCCGACAAGACCGCCATAGGTCTTGCGCGGAAGTATTACGAACAGAAGGAGATAACCGCGCCTGAGGCGGAGCTTAAGCGCGTGTCAAAAGGTCTGGTGGACGTAAAGCGGACTACCGGTCAGCATCCGGGCGGCATTATCGTTTGTCCCAAGACTATGGATATTCACGATTTTACGCCAATCCAGCATCCTGCCGACAAAAAAGACTCCGATATAATAACCACCCATTTCGACTTCCACTCGATACACGATAACCTGCTTAAGCTCGATATACTCGGACACGATGATCCGTCCACGATCAGGATGCTGGAGGATCTTACCGGAGTAGACGCGCTTAAAATCCCGTTTGATGATCCTGAGACCATGAGTATTTTCAGCGGAACAGAGGCGCTTGGCATCAAGCCCGAGCAGATCGACAGCAAGGTGGGAACATTCGGCGTGCCGGAGTTTGGCACCAATTTTGTGCGCGGAATGCTTGTCGAAACGATGCCGAAAACTTTTGTGGAGCTGCTTATAATATCCGGTTTGTCTCACGGTACCGATGTGTGGCTCAACAATGCTCAGGAGCTGATAAGAGAAGGAAAAGCCACTCTGTCTCAGGTTATCGGTCTGCGCGATGATATTATGGTTTACCTGATACAAAAAGGATTAAAACCCGATATGGCGTTTAAGATAATGGAGTTTGTCAGAAAAGGCAGGGCGGCAAAGGAGGGTATGCCGGAAGAGTTTGAACAGGCGATGCTTAAAAACAAAGTGCCGAACTGGTATATCGAATCGTGCAAAAAGATAAAATATATGTTCCCCAAGGCTCATGCCGCCGCATACGTTATGATGGCGTTCAGGATAGCATATTTTAAGGTTCACTATCCGATAGAATTCTATATGGCTTACTATACCGTAAGAGCCGATCTGTTCGACGCGGCTGTTATGGCAAAGGGCAAGGACACGGTTGTGCAGGAGATGCGCAAGATACGCGTTAAAGGCAATTCCGCCACCGCCAACGAAAAAAGCCTGTTTACGATTTTGGAGGTCTGCCTTGAGATGTACGAGCGCGGCATCGATTTCGCGCCGGTTGATCTTTACGAGAGCCACGCGTATAAGTTCGGCAAAAAAGACGGAAAGATAATACCGCCGCTTAACGCGTTTGCCGGAGTGGGCAGCGCAGCCGCTCAGGCGATATATGACGCGGCAAAGATCGGACCGTTTTTGTCCAAAGAGGATATGAAGCATCGGTCGGGCGTGACCAAAACGGTTATAGACACTTTAGCCGAGAACGGGGTTTTGGGTGATCTGCCCGAAAGCTCCCAGATCTCGTTTTAAGTAAATTACTCTCCTAAAAAATCAGTAATCGCAACAGAGGCTCCGTACACGCGTGCGGCGCCTCTTTCTTTAAGGACCCTGGCGCACTCGTCAATGGTTGAGCCTGTGGTCTTGACATCGTCTATGAGCAGTATTGACCTGCCGCGTATCTTGTCGGGAGGAACGTTAAGTTCAAACGCGCCTGAGAGATTGGTCCGGCGCTCGCTGCCGCTCAGTTCGGTTTGTTTGCGGCTGTCCCGGCTGCGGGTCAGCATATTTTTTACATACGGCAGTCCAAGCCTGCGGGCGGTCAGCTTAGCAACAGCGTGGCACTGGTCGAAGCCGAGCTGAAGCATCCTTTGTCTGCGTGGCGGCACGGCGCCCACAAGATCGGGCTTCGTCTTTGTAAATGCTGAGCCGGCGACAGCGGCGATAAGTCCGGCAAAGGTTGCCGCCGAGCCGGACTCGGCTCCGGATTTGTATCTGAGTATACCGCCTTTGGCGGCGTCGTCATAGACGCAGGCGGAGACTATTCGATTGTAATGCGGCGGATGTCCGGCGGTCCGGCGGTTAAAACATTCAGGGCAGAGCTCGCTGCTGTGGTCGGGGACCGGAACGCCGCAGACGGAGCAGCAGTTTTCGTTCACGCAAAAGCGCAGCTTGCTCATACAGTCCGGGCAAATGTAAACCCCTGTCTCGGAGCGCGGCATAACTGAGCCGCAAAAAGCACAAGCCGGCGGATAGAACAGGAGCGAAACCCTGTCCGCGGCGCCGGCTATGAAATTTTTCAAAGCGTTATTGTTTGTGTTCATAAAATCAAATCTAAATTATCTTGCCTCGTCCGAGTTCATGTAAATTTGGCTTCCCACAGCGTCAAGTCCGATTTCAAGTATGTTGTTAGCGCAGGGCACCGTCACGGTGTTCTGCACGCCGCGCATAAAGTGCGAGAAGCTGCCGAACGAGGAAAGGTCGACCTTAACGGTTTTGGGTTCAAGGCTTCGGTTTATGGCGCAGACCGCCAGCTGGTTCTTTGCTTTTTTGTCAAAGGAGTCCCTGCCGCCGGTTATATACCGGGCGTACACGTATACATCGCCCGCAGCGTATACTACCTTGTACCTGCCGGTCGTGAGGCACTTGTTTCCGCGTCTTAAAGCGCCTAAGTCGGTGTACCACTGCCTGAGTTCGGGGTCGACCGCCCGCCACGGGTAGGTCCCGCGGTTAAACGGGTCGCCGCCGCCCTGCATTCCGACTTCGTCGCCGTAGTATATGCACGGAACTCCGACATAAGTCATCTGCATGAACGACAGCAGCTTCAGCCTGCGTGTAGCAAGCTCCTCGTCTCCCGACGCCAGCTTTTGGGTGCCGCACTCGTTGGACATACCGCCCAGCAGAGTCTTTATGCGCATGGTGTCATGGGTGCCTATTATGTTCATAAGCGCATGAACGGTCTCTTTGGGGTAGTTTTCAAATATCGACATCATTCGCGCGTTTAAAACGCCTGCATCGATCGCGTTCAGCAAAAACGCCAGCATATTGTCCTTAAACGGATAATTCATGACCGAGTCGAGTTCATCGCCAAATAGATACTCTCTGGGTATGCTGTACGAAACTTTGTTGGACGCGTCCTCCCATACCTCGCCGATGATCACCGCGTCCTTGTCCTGCTTCTTGACCTCGCGCCGCAGAATTTTAATAAACTCATCAGGCAGCTCATCCGCAACGTCCAGCCTCCAGCCCGACGCGCCGCGGCGCAGCCATGTCTTGATCACCGAATTGTCGTCCCTCAGAATATAATCAAGGTACGACGGAGTCATCTCATTAACATTGGGCAGGTTGCTGCAGCCCCACCAGCTTTCGTAGTTGGGATAGTTATTGAACTGGTACCATTCCCTGTAGGGGCTGCTTGGGTTTTTGTACGCGCCAACGTTATCGCCGTAGCTTCCGTACTTGTTGAAGTAGACGCTGTCCGAGCCGGTATGGCTGAACACGCCGTCCAGGATGATACGTATATCCCGCTTTTTTGCCTCCTCACACAGCTGAGTGAATATTTCGTTAGTGCCGAACATCGGGTCAACGTTCATATAGTCGGCTGTGTCGTACTTGTGATTTGAGTACGCGTCGAAAATGGGATTAAGATAAAGCACGCCCACGCCGAGGCTTTTGAGGTAATCGAGCTTTTTAATTATGCCCTTAAGGTTCCCGCCGTAAAAATCGTTGCACGCGGGTCCGTTCTCATAAGGGTGCGGATTAAACGAGATCTGCTCGTGCCAGTCGTGGTGTATAACATACTCATCGCGTTTTTTTGGTATTTCGCCGTTTGTGTCGCTGTGGTCGCCGAAAAATCTGTCGGTGAATATCTGATACATTATCCTGCCCTTGAACCAGTCCGGAGTCTTGTAGTTTTTGTCGTATACGGTTATCTGATAGCTGTTGTCCTGCGGCTCGGCGGCGGTCTGTCCTATGCCGCCCAAACGTTCGCTGTTATTAATATAATAAAGGGTGTCTCCGCCGCGCTCCACCACGAAGTAGTACCATATAAGCTGTCCTGTTTCCGGCGTGGGTATTTTCACTGTGTACATAACGCCGCCCTCGCTGCCGGAAGGGTCGCTGAGAGCGGGAAAGTGAGGCGTGGCTTTGGGGCGCCTTGATGCCGGTTTCATATCATAGAATGTTTCTCCGTCGTTTATCCAAAGCCGTACCCTGACTCTGTCGGGCGCGGTTTCGGATGAGATCTTAAGACCAAGCCTTATAAAGCTGTCGGTGGGCGCCGCCCCGAACGGATCGCGGTAAGCGGTGTCGTGTGAATTATGAAAAAGCTGCATTTATTTTCCTCCGATATAAATGTACTTAGTGTATTATATAACACATCCTTAGAAATTGCAATTACTATTTTAATTAAAAAATAAAAAGTGTATTAAAAGACGCCGCGCAAAAGCGCGGCGCTTTTGGAGCTGCCTAGCAGATTCGAACTGCCGACCTCTTCCTTACCAAGGAAGTGCTCTGCCTGCTGAGCTAAGGCAGCGTTGGCGATCCGGATGGGGTTCGAACCCACGACCTCCAGCGTGACAGGCTGGCATTCTAACCAACTGAACTACCGGACCGTAAACAGCTTTAATATAATAGCATATTTTAGCCCGAATTGTCAATACCTTTTTAAAAAATTTTTAAACCCCTAACTTTCCGCTCTGTTTAATTTTTTTCGCGCTCCTCGGAAAGATTTTGGGGGTCGGCTTTGTCTTTTCGATTATAACGATCGTCCTCGTTATGTCCGAAAGCGGCAGCGCCGCCTTTATGACCTCGGAGACGTTTCCGCCGAGACTGCCGATGATAGGGCGGGCGCTGTCGATCTCCGCGTCCGCTCCGCCGCTCTTGAGCGCTATAAACATACCGCCCGGCTTAACAAACGGCAGGCAGTATTCCGAAAGCGCGGTCATGTTGGCGACCGCGCGCGAGACCGCTATATCATATTTTTCCCGAAACTCCTTTCGCGCAAGCTCCTCAGCTCTGCCGTGGACGCACAGCACATCCGTAAGCTTAAGTTCAGCGCATACCTGCTTTAAGAAGTTTATACGCTTATTAAGTGAGTCTATCAAAGTCAGACTTATATTAGGGCGCGCAAGCTTAAATGGGAGACCGGGGAACCCTGCGCCGGTCCCGATATCCGCAACGCTTTTGCCGCTGATATCGATATACTTAAGCGGCAGCAGCGAGTCGATAAAGTGCTTGACCGCGATCCCGTCGTCATCGGTGATTGCGGTCAGGTTCATCTTTTCGTTCCACTCCTTAAGCAGCTCGGAGTACCGCGCGAACTGACTCTCCGCCGCAGGCTCCGTCTTAATGCCCAGCTCCCGCAGTCCGGCTCTTAAAAGCTCCGCGTTCATATCAGGTTTTCCTTTTCGTTATCGGTCATGGCGTATCCGAGGTTGCATATGCTGCCCGCGCCCATGGTGATTATCAGGTCGCCGCTTTCGGTGTTTTCGAGCAGGTACCGCTTGATCGCGCCCAGATCGTTCATATACACGGCGCCGTGGATCTTTATCGCCAAGTCGCAGGAGTGTACGGTTCCGTCATACTTTTCTCTGGCGGGATAAACGTCCGCGATCATGACCCTGTCGGCATGGCTGAGCGCCTCGGCAAACTCGTCCAGAAACGCCGCCGTCCGGCTGTAGGTATGCGGCTGGAAAACGACCCAGACTTTTTTATATCCCATGCTCTTTGCGGATTTCAAAGTCGCTTTGATCTCCGTCGGATGATGAGCGTAGTCGTCCACCACGTCCGCGCCGCTTGCCGCCTTGCCCAGCCTTTCAAAACGCCGCTTTGTTCCGGTAAACTCCTGAAGACCCTTCTTTATATATTCCGGCTCGATCCCCAGAAAATCACAGGCTGCCGCAACGCCGACCGCGTTTGAAACGTTATGTTCTCCAACGACATTCAAGTCTATATGAGTTATCATACGGTTTTTGTTATATATATCAAAACTCGGATATCCGCCTTTACGCAGTGTTAAATTCCGGGCGGTATAGTCCGCGTCTTTGTTCTTAAGTCCATAGGTTATAAATTTATTTTCGACATTTTGCACAATTTTTTGGGTGTTATTTTCGTCAATACACACAATATTACACCCATTTATATCAGTAAGACTTGTAAATTTTACAAAAGATGATATAATGTGATTAAGGTCTTTAAAATAATCAAGGTGGTCCTCTTCAATGTTCGTGACTATCGATACAAACGGTTTGAAATGCAAAAAGCTGTCAACGTATTCGCAGGCTTCAAACGGCAGATAATCGGTTCCGCCGATGCGGTAATTGCCGCCGATTTGTCTGAGTTCGCCGCCTATCAGAATGGTTGGATCTTTTTGCGCAGAAAGGAGCACCAGCGACAGCATAGACGATGTTGTGGTTTTGCCGTGAGTACCCGCGACCGCCACTGGGTACTTGTAAAGCTTTAGCAGAGCGCCGAGAAGAACAGCGCGTTCAACCACCGGCACATCAAGCGCTTTCGCCGCCGCAAGTTCGGGGTTATCGTTCCCGATTGCTGCGGTATAGCACACAACATCCGGATTTTTAATATTTTCTGCCCTTTGACCGATGAAGATTTCCGCACCGTTTTGTTTAAGCCGATCGGTAAGGCCGGAGGATTTTGTATCACTGCCGGACACCTTGTACCCGAAGTTAAGCAGCATTTCCGCAATGCCGCTCATGCTTATTCCGCCGATGCCTATCATGTGTATATGTGCGCCCTTTGGTATATCGGCAATTGAAAAGTTATTCATTTTAATGATTACCCTCTTTCATTAAAGTTCTTATTCTTAGTATACTATATATTTGAAAATATTTCAAGATATATGCATACAAAGTTATAAACTTTATATGAGGGCAGCAAAGTATTGTGGGAGAGAGTTGGTTTAAAGTCAATTAAAGGTCATTAAATTTGCGGAGAAATCCGGGAAAGGATGAGAGCGTATGCTGATAACTGATATCAGAGTCAGGAAAATTAATACTGACAGCAGAATGAAGGCAGTTGTTTCTGTAACGTTTGACGATTCTTTTGTAGTGCATGACATAAAAGTTATAGAAAGCCAAGACGGCAAACTGTTTACGGCTATGCCCAGCAGAAAGACACCGGACGGAGAATACAAGGACATAGCTCATCCTATCAATTCTACAACCAGAACTATGCTCAATGAGCAGATACTCAGCAAGTATCGGGAAGAGCTGGAACAGGCGCCGCTGGGCGAGGAATTATAGGCATTTTAAGGGCTGCGCTTTTGGCGCAGCTCTTTTTGAATGTCATTTGTAGCCTATTTTAACAGCGCCGATAAGCCCGGAGGGTTTTAGGGCGATGAAGCGCGAATATTTGTCGCGCTTTTTGTATGCGGGATTGTTCGCGACGATGACTTCAAGACTGTTTACGCCTTTTTTGGTATTTACGTCAAACCGGTAGGGCGGGCATATTTCGCAGCCGGCGGACTCGCCGTTTACAAACAGCTCCGCAATCTCGCCGACCTCGCCCAGGTCGATCACCGCCGAGCCTCCCGGCGAGTCAAATTCCGTCCGGTACCTGACTTTTCCGCAGAAGCGCGGCAGCCCGCCGGGCGCGGTGATGTTTGTCAATTCGGCATCCTTTTTATATGGGACGAACTCCTGTCCGCATTCCTTTATATCGATGTCGAATTTGAGCTTAAGTTCGGTCATTTCGGGATGCGCGGGATCGAATTTGCGCAGCCCGTCCGGAATTTCACCGAAAACGACCACCGACGGACGGCAGGGCGGGATCAGGAGCTTAAGTCCGCCGTCCGCGTTTGCCTTTTCAAGAGTATTGTGCAGCGCGTCATATACCGCGCAGCCGCCTTTTACCGAAAAATGTACTGTTCCGTCAAAGGCCAGGTTCACGCTCTCGTTGTTTAGCATATAGATGTCCGTGCCGCCGCGCCTGAGATGAAGTATCCTAAGATCGGGAAAAGGCTCGCTTAGTCTCACATCGGCGTATTTTGACGCATATTCCGCGACTTTGTTAAGGCTGACGGACTCGATGTTTTCGGGGTTTTTGTATCCGCGCGGCGGAGCGTCCGTGAAAATCACGTCGCAGCCTTCCGATTTGAGCCGCTCAAGCAGCGCAAGGCAGCTGTTTGGCAGGATCTCGGCATATGGCGCGATGACGCAGGGATATTCTGTGCCGTTTATAACAAGTCTGCCGTTTTGCACGCTGCCGTCTGCAATTGCCTCGTACGGTATAATGTCGCAGTCAAGCTGGCGTTTAAGCAGCATTTTAAGCGGTTTTTGCTCGTACATATATTTTCCCCCGCACCATTCCGCCTCGGCGTGATAGATGACCGCTGCGGAAGGCACGGTTTTTCCGCCGTTTAAGATGTGGCACATTCGGTTCATGTACCCGCTGAGTATCTTCAAATATTCGTACTGCGGATTGCCGCCGCCTCCGTAAAGGTGGGGCGGGCAGTCGGGGTCGTTTTCCTTCGGCGAAAATGCGTGAGGTACAAAATAGTTGATCCCCGCAGCCAGGAAGTGGTCGATCTGCCACTTCATCAGCGGCAGACCCTCCGCCCAGCCGTAGCCGCCGAAGCACTCGCAAAGCGCTCTGCCGTTTTTGTTCGGCTGAATGTGTGCCATTGACGCGCCGAGCTTGCCCAGCGCAAAGTCGTAAAACTCAGGATCGTTTATTCTTGTCGACGCAAACACCGCGTGCGGCATATCTCCGAAGCCCGGCATAAGCTGATGATACACCGCGTCAATGCCCGACATATCCTGACCGCCGAGAGCGCGGAAGTAATGCCCTGCGCCCGGACCGAGGCGGGAGCTTACGTTCATGTCCTCCAAAACATGACCGATATACATAACGCCGCGTTCCCTGCACCAGTCTCCCAGCATTTTGCAAAAGTTCTCGCTGTACATCCGCGATACCGCGTCCATATAGGCGCAGCGGATCTTTGCGGTGATTTCGCCGCAGTCGTACCACAGCGCCGCAAGCAGGTTATGGACGTCGGTTCCGACAGCGTCGGATATTATATCGGTCAGGGAATTGTTCCAGGGTAAAAACGCGGCGGCAGTGCCGACTCCGGTGCAATAGCCCTTGGGCAGATTTCTGAACCCCGGCTCGTCGCTGAAAAATCCCGCTATCGTTTTGCCGAACTCATCTTTATATCTTTTGTAATGAGGTTCGTAGACCTCATCGATCATCATGCGGCAGGATCTCGGCTCAAGTGGGTCCAGCATATAGCGCGACCTTCCGCTTGTTCCGTCTTGGGTGTCGATAAAAAAGAATACCCTCCACACGCCTTCGGGGACGTCAAGCCACAGCATACCGTCATGAATGTTTCCGCTCAGGTCCATAGCCTCGCCGGTAAGGTTTTCGCCCGTGCCGCTGCGCCGCATTGCCGCCGCACCGACCAGCTTTTCGTCATACTCGGCGCGCAGTTCGGGCAAAAGTATCGCCGCGTCCTTAACGGGTCCGCTGACGTCCGTGTTTTTTTCGATAAGGTGCCTCTTGCGCAGATCGGCGCGGCGGAATTCAAACACTCCGTTCGCGTAGCCGCTGGGGAAATGCTTGTCGTCAAAGATCCAGACCCGCATATTAAGCCGTTTTGCCTCGGAAATTATGTTGTCCATGTTCTCCCACCATTTTTCGCCGCAAAAATCCTCAAACGGGCGGGATTCCACACAAAATTCCGTAATTCCGGCATTGCGTATCTTGTTGATCTCTCTGCGTATTATATCATCGCTCTCGCCGTGCTGCCAAAAAAGAGGCAGTATGTAGTTTTTGTTGTTATTGTTCAAAGCTTCGATTATGCGGTCCATAATATTCCTCCCGCTGTTTTTATGTTGTAAGCATTATACCATAAAATCGTGCATTTGTCTACTCTATTATATGAGTTTGACTGTAAATTTTTTCGTTTACGCCCGATTTAACGTCGTTTCTGCTAATCGTTGGTAGAAAATATAAGTGTGAATGCCACTTTTTTTCTACCATTTTTTCTACCAAAATCACACGTTTTTTGATTTCTTTTTCTTGATTCCAATTTCGTTGATTATATTTTATAATGTTGACATCTGCGATTCTCCCGTACCTTCGGGACTATCGCTTTTCTTTTTTCTACCACCGGTCTTTTTGGGCGGTGTTTTACTTGCTGCCTTTGACGTTGACTTTCTTCTTGTGGCCTTTTTCTTTTCGGCAGGCTTTTCAGCTTCAGGTTTATCCTCTGACTTACCGCCGAGAACCCTTGCGATCGTTTCAGCCGAATTGACCTTTGCATTGTATTCCAAATGGCTATAAAGATTCGCTGTGATAGTAAAATTGCTATGTCCGAGCCATTCCTGAATAGCCTTCATCGGAACATCATGAGCAAGAAGCAAGCTCGCACAGGAATGACGGAGGTCATGGAAACGCAGATGCTTCAAACCATTTCGGGTAATGACGTAATGGAAGTGCTGTGTCACATACCCCGGCGAGAGCATATTGCCGTAGTTGTCACGACAGATAAATCCGTCGAACTCCTTGTTGTAGCTCTTTCCGCAAGCCTTTTTGAACTTGACTTCCGTTTTCTTCTTTTCAAGAAGCATTTCCTCAATGTGAGGAATCAGCGGAAGAGTTCTTCTTGTGGAATTGGTTTTCAGCCTGGTCTCTACAAAGATCTTCATCTCACCGTTTTCGTCGTAGTCACTTACGATCTTACGCTGGATCGTGATAGTCTTGTTCTTGAAGTCGATTGCATCCCACCTCAGACCAAGTATCTCGCATCTTCTAAGACCATAATATGCTGCAATGTTCACTACAAGTTCCAGTTTGTCGCCCTTGAAAACCTCAAACAGTTCATTCAGCTCATCAGCATTGTAGAAGGTAGCTTCGTGCCTGTCAGCTCTCGGTACTACCAACTTGTCCATAGGGTGCTTTGGTATCAGTTCCATTTTTACAGCGTAGGCGAATGCGGAATGCAATGCCAGATAATACTGCTTTGCGGTACTGCCCTTGCAGCCACTATCCAGTTTGTAGTTGAGATAGTTCTGAATGTGGTTATG
>CANQKP010000051.1 GCA_947624495.1 uncultured Monoglobus sp.
CGACGTTCCTTTACGAGTCGATATGGGACGCTGTCGGAGTCGCGCTTCTTATTTTGTACAAGAGGCATAAAAGGTTCAGCGGCGAGGTGTTCTGCGCCTACATATCATGGTACGGACTCGGCAGATTTTGGATCGAGGGGCTTCGTACCGACTCGCTGTATTTGGGGCCGCTGCGGATATCGCAGGCGGTTGCCCTGCTTTCGGTATTCGCCGGAGCCGCGTTGATAATTTACGGAAGAATAAAATTTAAAAAAATAAAAAATGAAAGCACAGGGGGGTAACTGTTATGGAACAGGATCTTCAGATTTTAAAGCAGCGGCTGACTGAGCTTGTCAGCAATGAGACCCTTAAGTATGAGGATGTGTATAAAATAAAGCTGGAAATGGACGACCTGATCGACAAATATTATTTTGAGCAGGTTTAAATTCCCTCTTGACTAAGACGCGGCATTGTGCTAAAATCTATTACGGAATAAAGGTTCCGCTCCGTGCGGAGCGGACATTGACCTGACCGCAAGGGTTCATCCAAGCGAAAAGGCGTGAATTATGCGAATACTTACAATGCGCCAAGGCGCGTTGTTTTTGCGCACAGATACGGAATTCACTCTCTTTCGCAAAGGCGGGAGGGAGTTTTTTGTGCGTTTGGAAAGAAGGGGAACTAAAAATGCAGCAAAGCAGAGTTGCGCTTATCGGTATCATTGTGGAGGATCTGTCGGTCACAGACAAAATCAATGAGATCATCCACGAGTTTAACGAGTATATTGTCGGCAGGATGGGAATACCGTACAGGAGCCGCGGTGTGGCTATAATCAGTTTGGTCATCGACGCTCCGGGCGACGTTATATCCGGTCTTTCCGGAAAGCTCGGCATGATAAAAAACGTGCAGGTCAAGGCTCAGTATACAAAAATATGAAGGAGATAGAAGATATGGAAAAAACTTACAAGTATGACGTTAATTCTTCTGTGGCGGAGGAATTTATCAACGACGGAGAGATCGAAGCTACGCTTAAATACGCCGAGGAAAACAGCGAAAACAGAGAGCTTATCGAGTCTATACTCAAAAAGGCGGCGGAATACAAGGGACTCACCCACAGGGAAGCCGCCGTGCTGCTTGACTGTAAGCTCGACGATTTAAACGAAAAGATGTTCTCTCTCGCCAAAGAGATAAAGGAAAAAATTTACGGCAGACGCATTGTGCTGTTCGCGCCGCTCTACCTTTCAAATTACTGTGTAAACGGCTGCGTTTACTGCCCGTACCACGCGAAGAACAAAACGATATGCCGCAAAAAGCTGACTCAGGAGGATGTTAAGGCGGAGACGGTCGCGCTTCAGGATATGGGTCACAAGCGTCTGGCTCTGGAGGCGGGCGAGGACCCGAAAAACAACCCGATCGAGTATATCCTTGAGTGCATAAATACTATATACGGAATTAAGCACAAAAACGGGGCAATACGCAGGGTGAACGTGAATATCGCCGCGACAACGGTCGAGAACTATAAGCGGCTGAAGGACGCAGGAATAGGCACCTACATACTGTTCCAGGAGACCTATAACAAGAAAAACTATCTTTCACTGCACCCGACCGGACCCAAGCACGATTATGCTTACCATACCGAGGCGATGGACAGAGCGATGCAGGCGGGGATAGACGATGTGGGCTGCGGAGTTCTGTTCGGTCTTAATCTGTACCGTTATGATTTGGTGGGTCTGCTTATGCACGCCGAGCATCTTGAGGCAGCCTTCGGCGTGGGACCGCATACAATAAGCGTGCCGAGGATTTGTCCGGCTGACGATATTGATGTTGATGATTTTTCCAACGCGGTGTCCGACGAGATCTTCCATAAGATAATCGCGGTAATCAGGATCGCCGTGCCTTATACCGGCATGATAATCTCCACAAGAGAGAGCAAGGCGAGCCGCGAAAAGGCGCTTGAGCTTGGCATTTCCCAGATAAGCGGAGGCTCGCGCACCAGCGTCGGAGGCTATGTGGAGCCGGAGCCTGAGGAAGAAAATTCGGCGCAGTTTGACACCAGCGACCGCAGAACACTGGACGAGGTAATAAACTGGCTTGTGGGACTTAATTATATTCCGAGCTTCTGTACTGCCTGCTATCGCGAAGGCAGGACCGGAGACAGGTTCATGCCTCTTGCGAAGTCCGGAGCAATTCAGAACTGCTGCCAGCCCAACGCGCTGATCACCTTAAAGGAATACCTTGAGGATTACGCCTCGGATGAGACCCGTAAGAACGGCGAAAGGCTGATCGAGGAGGAGCTTGAAAAGGTGCCGAACCCCAAGGTTTATAACACTACCAAGGAGTATCTCAAAAAAATAGAGCAAGGCGCCAGAGATTTCAGATTTTAATAACTAAACGAAATGCGCCTTATTGAATAGGCGCGCCGCCGGTCATTTTCGACCGGCGGCACTGTTTTTAAATATGCTTATTTTACAAACACCTCTTCAAGCGAGCGCTTGGGAACGTTTATAACTCCGTTTTCGTCCTCAAAATATTTGATGTTATTGTCTTTAACGTCCGTGACCCTGCTCTGCTGCGCGGGATAGCCGACAGCCAGCAGGTAAAGGACCTCATGCTTGGTCCCGAGAAGCTCCTTGAGCGCCTTTTTGTCGATGGCGCCGAGCCAGCAGGTGGCAAGACCCATTTCCTCGGCGACCAGCATCATTGTGGTTACAGCGGCGACGGCGTCAGGCTCGAACGTCTTTTTTATGTCCGTATCTCCAAGTACCGCGATATATGTCATCGGACGCTCATCCTCAGCGGGTTCCCAATCGGTCAGGTATCCCGCCCACTTGGTGCAGGGGTAGACATCATTGCAGTTCTCCATGACCGCGAACTTTATTGGCTGCATATTCGCGCCGCTTGCCGCATAGCGGGCGGCGTCAATAATTTCCGTTATTTTTTCGCGCTCAACCGGCTGCTGCTTAAATTTTCTTATGCTTCTGCGGTTTTTTACCGCGTCGATCACGTTCATTTATAACGCTCCTTTTTGTATAATATTTGAAATAATTTTATCACAAAACTAAAACAAGGTCAAATTGTTTTTGAATTGTATTATACAATTAACAAAACCGTAATGTTTTATGACGAAGTTTGTAGTATAATTATTATGAAGTTTTGCAAACTAAAGGTGATAAAATGGCTGAAACAACATACAAGATTATAAAGCGCACCGAATACGAAAACCGCGGCGGCGCTCCGGTATATATAGACACGAGCGAGGTGCTTAAGTCCGACGGCGGAGAAACGGTCATGAAGCTCAAGCTCTATAACAACGGCGCAAAAACTGTTCGCTCTGTCTATTTTAACGCCGGCTGCTTTGACGAAAATCTTAGTCTGTGCGTTCAGCTTAAGAATATCCCGTACATAAATGTTGATGCGGCTCCGGACTCGGCTTTCGGCGAGACGAGGGCGGTGGAGGTGCCGGACGGCACCTGCTCGGTATTTGCGGAGGTTTCGAAAATTCTGTTTGAGGACGGAAGCTCATGGGTGAACCCAAAACAGAGCCTGGCTGAGAATATCACCTCGGAAAGCGAGCTGGGTTATGACGCGTTAAGACTGCGGCTCACGAAACAGATTAAAGAAAAATCCAATGAAAAAACACCGCGCAGAAAAATGATTTCGGGCAATAAAAAAATTGCGATTGCGTGCGCGGTGACAGCTGCGGTGATAGTGCTGATCATGGCAGCGGCTCATGCGTCGCGGTACATCTCTCAAAAGAGGGAGACGTACAACTCGGCAATGAACCTTTTCATCAACCATGATTATGCTGCCGCGGCTGAGGCACTGTCTGCTGCCGACAGTGACTACAGGTACTTTGGCGGCGATTACAAGGAGATCAACTATTCCGCCGCTGTTGCGTACATGAATATATCTGATTATGAAAACGCACTCAAATATTTTCAAAAGTGCGGGGATTATAAGCGCAGCATTACGAATATGCGCAAAATACTCGATGCCGAGAGCCGCCTGATAGCGGCGGGCTACAACCACAGTGCAGCGGCTCGGAAGGACGGGACCGTGGCGGCGTTCGGCGACAACAGCTACGGTCAGTGCAATACGGCGGACTGGTCTAAGATAATCGGGGTCGCTGCCGGAGGCAACCACACGGTGGGCATGACCTATGACGGAATGCTTTTTGCCTGCGGCGACAACAGCTACGGTCAGTGCGACGTCGGCGGCTGGACGGACATTGTATCGGTTAAGACCGGAGAGAGCCACACGGCGGCGCTCAAGGTGAACGGCAGGGTGATCGCGCGCGGCAACAATCAGTACGGTCAGTGCGATGTTCAGGAGTGGACCGATATTGTTCAGATCGCGGCGGCGGGCAACCACACGATAGGGCTTACCGCAAACGGCACGGTGCTGGCGGCGGGCTGGAACGACCACGGTCAGTGCGACGCGGCAGGAGAAACGGATGTGCTGTATATCGCCACGGGCGACAGGAACACCGTTCTTGTCAAATATGACGGAAGCGTCAAGGTCTACGGCGACAACAGTTATTCGCAGCTGGACACTGCGGGTATAAAAAATGTTCTTTCGGCGGCGGTCGGCTTGGATTATATAGTCTATGCTGACTCGGACGGCAGGGTCAAGTCGAGAGGAAACAACGGAAAAAACCAAGGCTCCGTGTCGCTCTGGCTGGATGTTTTGGCGGTGAACTGCGGAAACAACCACACTCTGGGACTGAGCGCGGGCGGCGGTATCTATGCCGTGGGCGACGACGGCTCGGATAAGCTGAAGATCACTGAGCTTAATGATATAGGAGCAGAGAATATACCTGTGAACGAATAGTATTTGCTTAAGCGCTTCTGGCGGTTTGCCGCCGAAAAATATTAATACGGGAGAGAAAAATAAATGGATGTTTTTGTTGAACAGCTGGTAAAGAAAAAGAGGGACAGCAGGGATTATATGAAAGTGATACTGAGCATTGCGGGAGCTTTTGTCATAATTGCGCTGCTTGGGCTTCTGAGCGGATTTGTGCCGTTTATCGGAATGTTCATGCTGATAATCGTTATAGGTCTGATATACGGACTGTATCTTATTATCACGTCGATAAACGTGGAATATGAATATGCGTTCACCAACGGTGAGCTTGATGTCGACGCGATAATCAGCGCGAGGAAGAGAAAGCGTCTGACCGCGTTTGACGTCAGCGATATGGAAATATTGGCGGAGAGGAGCTATTCGGAGTTTGGCAGGTATATGAATAACCCAAAGATAGAAAAACTGTACGCCTGCGCCGATAAGTATGCGGATGACGTCTGCTTTGCCGTTTACACCAAGGACGGGTACAGCCGTATGCTGCTTTTCAGCCCCAACGAAAAGATAAAGGAAGGCTTTAAAGCGCTTGCGCCCCGCAAGGTGTTTTTAAATAAAAAATCAGAATAGGAACGATAGCTTATGATTGGAATTGATATTGTTGAGATATCCCGATTTCGGGATATGAAAAATCTTGAGATGTTCATGCGGCGCGTGTTTACCGCAGCCGAGACTGATTACTTTACGTCAAAGACCGCGGCAAAGAAATTTTATGAGTCAGTCGCCGGACATTTTGCGGCAAAGGAGGCGTTCGCGAAGGCTTTGGGTACCGGCGTCCGCGGTTTTGATATGGCGGATATTGAGGTGCTGCATGATGAGCTTGGAATGCCGTACATAAAATTCGGCGGCGTCAGAGTAAACGCCTCGCTGAGTATTTCACATTCGGACACGGTCGCCGTTGCCGCGGTGTATGTTTCGGAAAATATACCCGGCACGGGGCTTAAATTCTATCAGGGGATTGACGAGTACGCGGAGCTTGTCCCGAAGCGGAGCGTTCAAGCCAACAAGGGCGACTGCGGTAAAGTGTTCATTGTCGGCGGCAGCCTTGGAATGACGGGCGCGCCGTGTCTTGCCGCAATGGGCGCTCTTCGGAGCGGCAGCGGACTTGTGACCGTGGGACTGCCTAAGTCGCAGCAGCCGATTGCGGCTGTTAATCTCACTGAAGCTATGACCGTGCCTCTTGAGGAATTGAGCGGCGGAACGTTGAGCCTAAACGCCTTGGGCGAGATAAAGAGCCGTCTCAGCCGTGCGGATGTAGGTGTGATAGGACCCGGACTCTCGAAAAACAGCGACATACCAAAGCTTTTGGACTCGCTGATCAGCGGCTCGACCACACTTGTGATTGACGCCGACGGTCTTAACGCTATAGCAGGTGAGATGGACATACTTAGAAAGCACAAAAACCGGCTGTCCTGCGACGTCATTATAACCCCTCACCCCGGAGAGATGAGCAGGCTTTGCGGCAGGACGACGGAAGCAATACAGAACGACAGGACAGGAACGGCTTCCGGGTTTGCCAAGGAATACGGCGTGACCGTCGTGCTTAAAGGCAGCGAGACGGTTATCGCCTCGCCGGACGGCAGAACATGGATAAACCGCTCCGGCAGCGAAGCAATGGCGAGCGGCGGCATGGGAGACGTGCTTTCCGGTGTGATCGCAAGCTTTGCGGGTCAGGGAATGGACTGTTTTGAAGCGGCTGTTCTCGGCGCGTTTGTACACGGCGCGGCAGGAGATCTGGCGAGGAGCGAAATAGGCGACCGCGGGATACTCGCGTCCGATCTTTGCGAACGCATACCGAGGGCTGTAAGAATGATAACAAACGCCAAGTGATCTCGTATTTGCTCTTTGCGGAGAAAGGAGTATGTTTATGTTTAATGACAAGCGTGCGTGGGCGGAGATCGATCTTAACGCGCTTGAGGATAACATGAGCGCCATACGCGCTCATGTCGGAGAAAAGACCAAAATAATGGCGGTCGTCAAGGCGGACGGATACGGTCACGGTTATCTTGAAACGGCAAAGACAGTGATAGACAGCGGCGCGGATGCTCTCGCAGTTGCTTTTATGGACGAGGCGATCCAGATACGAAAGTGCGGCATCACAACTCCGGTGCTGATTTTGGGCTACACCCATCCGCATTATGCGGATGAGCTTATTGAGCGTGATATAATGCCCAACTGCTACACATTTGAAATGGCAAAAGCTATGTCGGACGCGGGCAGGAGACTCGGCAAAACGGGAAAGATACATATAAAGATAGACACCGGCATGGGCAGGGTCGGCTACAGATACTGCGGCGACGAAAGCGTGGACCGCGCGACGGTTGAAGAGATAAAGCGGATATCGGAGCTTCCCAATCTTGAGATCGACGGTCTGTTCACCCACTTTGCCGTGGCTGATGACGACGATGATGATTATACCAAAGCTCAGTATGAGAGGTTCAAGGAGCTGTGCGACAGGGTCAAGGCGGACGGCGTTAAGGTCAATCTTTGCCACTGCTGCAACAGCGCCGGTCTTATGAGGTTCCCGCAATACCATATGGATATGGTGCGTCCGGGAATAATAATGTACGGCTTGATGCCGAGCGGTTTTGTGGATAAAAACATACTCAAGCTGCGTCCGGCAATGTCGCTTAAAGCCAAAATAACAAATATAAAGACGGTTGAAAAGGGCGTTTCGGTAAGCTACGGCAGGAAATACATAACAACGGACACGACCAAAATCGCCACGGTTTCGATTGGTTACGCCGACGGGTATTCAAGAATTTTGTCGGGCAAGGTCGAAATGCTGGCTGGCGGAAAAAAGACTCCCCAAATAGGAACAATTTGCATGGATCAGTGTATGATTGACGTTACGGATGTTAATAATATCAATATCGGTGACGAAGCCATACTCTTCGGCAGTGACGACTCCGGAAATCAGATACCGATCGAGGAGATTGCTGAGATTATGGGAACAATCAACTACGAAATTCTTTGTGTCATTGGTAAAAGAGTGCCAAGGGTGTACTTAAGGGACGGACAGGTGGCGGACGTCCACAACTATCTCTTAGACAGCCCGATTAAAAACTGATCTGTACATAGAAGCCGGCTTTTTCGTTACCGCAGGTTGTCCGGTCGGCTGAACCAAAACAGGTCTTTCGCATAAAATACTACCAAAAGACATTAAAGAAAAATTAACTTGCGGAGTGTGAATTGATTTGGTAGTAAAGCGCGGAGATATTTATTACGCGGATTTAAGTCCGGTGGTGGGTTCCGAACAGGGCGGAGTACGTCCGGTCCTGATCATACAGAACGATGTGGGCAACAAATACAGCCCTACTGTTATAGCCACGGCTATAACATCACAGCTCAACAAAGCAAAGATGCCCACCCATATCGAGCTTGACGCCGGCGGTTACGGTCTTTCAAAAGACTCCGTTGTGCTGGCTGAACAGATACGAACAATAGATAAACGCAGACTTAAGGAGAAAATAGGTCATCTGGACGACAGGCTTATGACGCGTGTCAACCATGCTATAAGCATAAGCTTTGGTCTTGAGGACTGACGAAAGCAGGAGGTGCTTTTAAAATGAAGAGCAGAATAATCAAGGTGCTGATCGCAGCAGCGGCGATTACAGCCGTGATCGGAGGCACAATCGCGCTCGCCGAGCCGGGCGACACCGACGATCCGGTTGTTACAAAGAGCTACATAGTGAATGTTGTGGTACCGCAGCTCAAGGCGTACGTGGAGGAGCGGCTCGGCGGCGGCTCGTCCGACTCATACGCCGATACATTCGCGGTGGTGAACGTAAGCCCCGGTCAGACGGTGCTGTTTGACGGTGGAGCGCAGTTCATACTGCGCAAGGGCAACGGCGTTATAGTGGGGACCGCCCAGGGCGGGATCGCCGACACGACCGCGGGTTATGACCTTCCCGACGGAACGGAAATGCCGTCAAATCATATGCTGATCGTGCCGCGCGACGACGGGCGCGGATTTGTTGCCAGCAACGAGGTCATAATCATGGTCAGGGGAGGATACTCATTCAGATAAATATGGTATTCCTTCATTATAGTTTATCAGCGGATTAAAATTAAATATTTGATTGACTAATTAATTCCAAAATGTTATAATGTTCATATGGACAACAATAACTTTTTGCCTGTGTCGAAGGCGGACATGGATGCGCGCGGTATTGACCGGCTTGACTTTGTTTATGTCATAGGGGATGCGTATGTGGATCACCCCAGCTTCGGTCACGCTATAATATCCCGCGTGCTTGAACATCAAGGCTACAGCGTTGGAATTATTGCACAGCCCAAATGGCAGAGCTGCGAAGAGTTTAAACGGCTCGGAAAGCCCCGTTTGGGCTTTTTGGTTATGTCCGGAAACATTGACCCGATGGTGAACCGCTATACCGCCGCGAAGAGGGTGCGGAACACTGATTTGTATTCCCCCGGCGGCAGAGCCGGGATGCGCCCCGACCGCGCAACTATCGTGTACTGCAACAAAATCCGTGAGGCTTACGGCAATGTTCCTATCATAATCGGAGGCATCGAGGCAAGCCTCAGGCGGTTTGCGCATTACGATTACCACAGCGATAAGGTGCGGCGCAGCATCCTGATCGACAGCGGCGCGGACTTACTTGTTTACGGTATGGGCGAGAGGGCGGTGACCGAGATCGCCGAATTGCTCGCCGCCGGGGTCCCGATATCCGAGATAAAGGGTGTTTTGGGAACAATGTATGCAGAGAGCCGAAAGGATGCACTGCCGTATGACGGGATCGTGCTTCCGTCATTTGATAAAGTCGTGAATGACAAAGCTTCATATGCAAAGGCGACGAAGATACAGTACGACGAGCAGGACCATGTCCGCGGAAAGCCGCTTATACAATCGGACGGCAGCCGCTGTGTAGTGCAGAACCCGCCTGCGAAGCCGCTCAATACCCAGGAGCTGGACGACGTGTATGAACTGCCATACGCGGGTACATATCATCCGTCCTATGAAAGCCAAGGCGGAGTGCCGGCTATCAAAGAAGTTGAGTTTTCAATCGCCTCGTGCAGAGGCTGCTTTGGAGGCTGTACCTTCTGCGCCCTGACGCTGCATCAGGGGAGGACGGTTACGGCGCGCAGCCATGAATCGATACTGCGCGAGGCGGAAAGGCTGACTAAGCGCAAAAATTTCAAGGGCTACATCCATGATGTGGGCGGTCCCACGGCGAATTTCAGGTTCCCGTCATGCGAAGAGCAGGCGAAGAGGGGCGTGTGTAAGGGAAGGCAGTGCCTTTTCCCAAAACCGTGCCGCAGGCTGATCGTTGACCACAGCGACTATGTTGGGCTTCTGCGAAAGCTCAGGGCGCTGCCCGGCGTGAAAAAAGTGTTTGTCCGCAGCGGCATTAGATTTGACTATGTTTTGGCGGATAAGGACGATACGTTCCTGCGCGAGCTTGCCGAACACCATATCAGCGGTCAGCTTCGAGTGGCGCCGGAGCATATTTCTGACAATGTGCTTAAGTACATGGGAAAGCCGGAAAACGCGGTGTATGAAAAATTCCGCAAAAAGTTTGAGAGCATAAATAAGGAGACCGGCAGGGAGCAGTATCTTGTGCCGTATCTTATGTCGTCGCATCCGGGCTGTACCTTAAAGGACGCGGTCAAGCTCGCGGAATATCTGAGAGACACGGGACACAGTCCGGATCAGGTGCAGGATTTTTACCCGACTCCCGGCAGTATTTCAACGTGTATGTATTACACGGGCATAGACCCGCGGACAATGGAGCAGGTTTATGTACCGAGAACATATGAGGAAAAGCAGATGCAGAGGGCGCTGCTTCAGTACAGGGATCCGAAAAATTATAAATTGGTTTATTCCGCCCTTGTTCGGGCGGGACGCGGTGATCTTATCGGATATGACAAAAAGTGCCTGATCAGACCGTATAAAACAGGAAACCAAAATAAAAACAGGAGGAATAACAAAAATGGCAAAAATTCTCAGCGGAAAAACGGTGTCGGCAAGAGTAAAGGAAGAACTCAAGACGGAGGTGGAAAAGCTTAAGCAGAGCGGAAAGACTACCGGTCTTGCGGTCGTTCTGGTGGGCGACGACCCGGCGTCAAAGGTGTATGTGCGCAACAAGGAAAAAGCCTGCGAGGAGCTTGGTATTTATTCCGAGATGCACAGACTGCCGGAAACAACAACAGAGGAGGAGCTTTTGGCGCTGGTGGACAGGCTCAACAGCGATGAAAATATCGACGGTATACTGGTTCAGCTCCCCCTGCCTGAGCATCTTGACGACAGCGTTATAATAAACAACATCAGACCCGATAAGGACGTTGACGCGTTCCACCCGGTCAATGTTGGCAAAATAATGATCGGCGACTATGACTTCCTGCCCTGCACACCCGCCGGAATAATGGAGCTTATCCATGAAAGCGGCGTCAGCGTTGACGGTAAGGAGTGCGTGGTGATAGGACGCAGCAACATAGTCGGCAAGCCGATGTCTATGCTGCTGCTCCACGAGAACGGCACTGTTACCACCTGCCATTCACATACTCAAAATTTGAGCGGGGTGACGTCGCGCGCCGACATTCTGGTCGCTGCGGTGGGTATTGCCAAGTTTGTGAAGGCTGATATGGTAAAACCGGGCGCTGTGGTGATCGACGTAGGCATGGACAGAGACGAAAACGGAAAGCTGTGCGGCGATGTGGATTTTGACGAGGTGGAGCCTGTCGCGGGAGCGATAACTCCGGTTCCAGGAGGCGTCGGTCCCATGACTATCGCTATGCTGATGCGCAACACTGTTACCGCATCAAAAAAGCATAAAAAATAAAATAAAATTTTCAAAATTTATGAAAATTTCCCTTGCATTTGGAAATTTGTTGTGTTATAATATTTTTCTGTGTGAGAACACACAAAATTTAAATACACACGCTTCGTGATTTTTCCGGTCGTGCCGCAGTCCCATGTCGGTTCCGGAGAAAGCTGACCGGGGCGGAGGTATAACTTTACGGAGGTGTAAAATCATGGGAGTAGTTCAGATGAAGCAGTTATTGGAGGCAGGTGTTCACTTTGGACATCAGACCCGCCGCTGGAACCCCAAAATGGCTGAGTACATTTTTACGGAGAGAAACGGCATCTATATTATTGACCTTCAAAAGACTGTAAAGAAGATCGAGGAAGCGTATTACTTTACGCGCGACATTGCCGCGGAGGGCGGTTCTGTTCTGTTTGTCGGAACCAAGAAGCAGGCTCAGGAGGCAATTAAGGAAGAGGCTGAAAGAACCGGTATGTACTATGTCAACGCGAGATGGCTGGGCGGTATGCTCACAAACTTCAAGACTATCAAGCAGAGAATTGGCAGACTGTACCAGCTGGAGAAGATGACCGAGGATGGCACAATGGATCTTCTGCCCAAGAAGGAAGTTATCAAGCTTAACCTTGAGAAGGAGAGACTTGAGAAGTTTATGGGCGGCATCAAGGAAATGAAGGAGCTTCCGTCCGCTATATTCGTTGTTGACCCCAGAAAAGAAAAGAACGCCATTGCAGAGGCGCATAAGCTTGGTATCCCGGTTATCGCTATCGTTGATACAAACTGCGACCCGGAGGAAGCCGACTATCCTATCCCCGGCAACGATGACGCTATCCGTGCGGTTAAGCTCATCGTTTCCACTATCGGCAACGCTATCTTAGAGGGTAAGCAGGGCGAGCAGCTTGAGGATAATTCCGAGGAAGAGGTCACCCTCGATATGCTCGACGAATAGTTTTAGTATAATTGTTTCGGGCGTTTCGCGATCCCGTTTGTAGGAAGCAGCGCCGCGACGTTTCGTTTGGCTCCCCTTCTCCGAGAGGGAGCTGGCTGCGAAGCAGACTGAGGGGGTAAAGATATGCACTACCCCTTCCACCACTTCGTGGTCCCCCTCCCCCTCCTGAAGGAAGGGGAGGCAAATATCGGCAATGCCTCTCCCTTGGGGAGAGATAAAAATTGATTTCACGAAAGGAAGATATATAAAATGGCATTTACAGCACAAGACGTAAAAGAACTCAGAGAGATGACCGGCTGCGGCATGATGGACTGCAAGAAGGCGCTGGTTGAGACCGACGGCGACAAGGACGCGGCGGTTGAATATCTGAGAGAGAAGGGACTTTCAAAGGCAGCCAAGAAGGCGGGCAGAATTGCCGCCGAGGGTATTGTTCTGTCGTACATTGACGGCGGTTTAGGCGTTGTTGTTGAAGTTAACTCCGAGACAGACTTTGTTGCCAAGAACGACGACTTCAGAAATTTTGTTTTGGATGTTGCCAAGACTATCGCGAGCGAGGATCCCTCTGATGTTGAGGATCTTAAGACCAAGACTATCGCGGGCGGCAGCCAGAATGTCGGCGACGCTCTGACCGAGAAAATCGCAAAGATAGGCGAGAATATGAACATCAGACGTTTTGAGAGAATTTCGACAGACGGCGTTGTTGTTGACTATATCCATGCAGGAGGAAAGATCGGCGTTATGGTCGAGGCTCAGGCTCCCGCCTGCGAGCAGGTAACCGAGTGCCTCAAAAATGTTGCGATGCAGATCGCCGCGCTTAACCCCAAGTACCTGTCAAGCGATGATGTTCCGGAGGATTATAAGGAACACGAGAAGGAGATCCTTATCGCTCAGGCAAAGAACGATCCCAAGAACGCAAGCAAGCCCGAAAACATTATCGAAAAGATGATAACCGGACGTCTTGCTAAGGAACTCAAGGAAGTTTGCCTGCTGGATCAGCCTTATGTTAAGGCTGTCAACAAGGAGACTGTTGCCGAGTATGTTAAGCAGGTTTCAAAGGAGATCGGCGAGGACATTAAGATAACAAAGTTTGTTCGCTTCGAGACCGGCGAGGGTATTGAGAAGAAGCAGGACGACTTTGCGGCTGAAGTCGCTTCAATGGTAAAATAGAATTGGCAAAATATGCCGTACAAAGAGCCGGAGTCATATTTGACTCCGGCTCAGCCTGTCGAAAAAGGAAAGGGAAAGCTCAGAAAAGACTGGGCTTTTTCTGTATTTTATGATAAAATATAGGTAAGATAAAAATTTAAGGTGGAGGAAATCGAAATGCTTAGCAAAGGACATGAAATACAGCGCGGACAGGTAGAAATAGTAGATACCGA